>JAOUHG010000025.1 GCA_029865265.1 Candidatus Krumholzibacteriia bacterium
TGTGATCGCGCGTATCGACACCGAGGCGGCCCGGGGGGTGACAAAGGCCGCGCCATCCGCCGAGAAGAAGCCTGTGACCGCGCCGGAGAAGAAGGCGGCGCAGGAGCGCGCGCCCGGACCCCCGCAGCCGGCGGCGTCCGGCGAGGGCGAGAACGAGGACAACGCGGAGTCGCTGCGCGAAGCCGTGGTGGCCGTGGCCCAGGAGCAGGGTGCAGCGGTCCCCGCGTCTCCCACCGTGCGCCGTCTTGCGCGCGAGCTCGGCATCGAGATCCACCGCGTGCGGGGTAGCGGTGCGGGCGGGCGCATCACCTCCGACGACGTGCACGCATTCGCCAAGTCGATCATCGCCGGCGCGCGCAGCGGTGCCGCACCCGCCGGTGCGCCCGTGTCAGGGACACGTGCACTGCCGGATTTTTCCCGCTTCGGTGCGTTCGAACGCACGCCCATGTCGAAGGTGCGGCAGATCACGGCGCAGAGCATGGCCGCGGCCTGGCACGCCGTCCCGCACGTTACCCAGCACGATGAGGCCGATATCACCGCGCTCGAGGCAGCGCGCAAGCGGTATGCGCCTCGTGTCGAAGCGGAGGGTGGCAAGCTCACCATGACCTCGATCCTGGTAAAGGTGTGCGCGTCGGCGCTGCGGCGCTTCCCCGACTTCAATGCCAGCGTGGATGTGGCAAAGAGCGAGATCATTCACAAGCAGTACGTCAATATCGGCATCGCCGTGGATACCGACCGTGGTCTGCTGGTGCCGGTCATTCGCGACGCGGACCGCAAGAACATGACACTACTGTCGGTGGAAGTGAACGAGCTTGCGGAGAAGGCGCGCAACAAGCACATCATGCCGGACCAGCTGGAAGGCGGGTGCTTCACCATCTCCAACCTGGGCGGAATCGGCGGTGTGGGCTTCACGCCCATCGTCTACTGGCCGGAAGTGGCGATCCTGGGGGTGTCGCGTGCATCCATGAAGCCGGTGTACGATGGCGCGGACTTCGAGCCGCGGCTCATCCTGCCACTCTCGCTCTCCTACGATCACCGCCTGATCGACGGCGCGGCCGCGGCGCGTTTCCTGCGCTGGGTGTGCGAGGCCATCGAAAACCCCATCCTGCTCTCCCTCGAAGGCTGATTGCATGGCGGCGGACTCTTTCCAGCTGGTCGTGCTCGGCGGCGGACCCGGTGGTTACGCCGCCGCGTTTCTCGGCGCCGACCTCGGCCTGAAGACCGCGCTCGTCGACCTGGACGAGAACCCGGGCGGCGTGTGCCTGTACCGGGGTTGCATCCCCTCCAAGGCTCTGCTGCACGTGGCGAAACTCCTGCACGAGGCGTCCGCGGCGAAGGCCATGGGTGTCGACTTCGGCGAACCGAAGGTCGACCTGGATGCGCTGCGCAGCTGGAAGGACGGCGTGGTGCGCAAACTTACCGGCGGCGTGGGAACGCTGGCGAAGTCGCGCAAGGTGGAGTTCGTCCAGGGGCGGGGACGATTTGAGAACGCGCACACGATGTCGGTGGAGCTCGCCACCGGTGGCGCACGCACGCTGTCTTTCGAGCACGCCATCGTGGCGACCGGTTCGCTGCCGGTTACGCTGCCCATGTTCGACGCGGCATCTCCGCGCGTGCTGGACTCAACGAGTGCGCTCGCGCTGGAGCGCGTGCCCGCGTCGATGCTGGTGGTGGGTGGCGGCTACATCGGCCTCGAGCTGGGCAGCGTGTACGCGGCACTGGGCACGAAGGTCTCCGTCGTCGAGATGTTGTCCGGTCTTGTGCCCGGCGCCGACCGCGACCTGGTGAACGTGCTCGAGAAGAGCGCCGGCAAGAACTTCAAGCGTATCATGCTGGAGACGAAGGTGACCGCCGCCCGGGAAGACGGCGAAGGTGTGCACGTCACCTTCGAAGGCAGGACGTCGGAGACCGCCCGCTACGACAGTGTGCTGGTGGCGGTGGGACGCAGGCCCAACGCGCGCGACATCGGGCTGGAGAATACCCGCGTCGGAGTCAGCGAACGCGGCTTCGTCGAAGTCGACGTGCAACGGCGCAGCGCGGAACCGTCGATCTTCGCCATCGGCGACGTGGTGGGCGAACCCATGCTGGCGCACAAGGCGTCGCACGAGGGGCGTGTGGCGGCAGAGGTCATTGCGGGACACAAGGTGGCGTTCGAGCCCAACGCGATTCCCGCCGTCATGTTCACCGATCCCGAGATTGCCTGGTGCGGCCTCACCGAGGCCCAGGCGAAGGAGAAGGGTGTCGAGGTCGAGGTGGCCAAGTTTCCGTGGGCGGCTTCCGGCCGCGCCATGACGCTGGAGCGCACCGACGGCCTCACCAAGCTCATCGTGGACCCGAAGACCGGGCGCCTGCTCGGTGTCGGAATTGCCGGCGCGGGAGCCGGCGACCTCATCGCGGAAGGCGCGCTCGCAATCGAGATGGGCGCCCTGGTATCGGACGTCAAGCTCACCATCCACCCGCACCCCACCCTGTCCGAGACCGTCATGGAGGCCGCCGAAGTCTTCTTCGGCCAGAGCACCCACGTGTACCGCCCGAAGCGGAAGCGATAGCCTTCCCGCCGCCGTTTTCGACCGAATAGGAACGGCGCCGGGGGTGTATCCGGTGCATCAAGCGGCCCCCGGGCCCAACCAGGAGGAAAACATGTCTGCGCTCCTCATGTATGCCGGTGTCGTTGTTCTTATCGTCTTCTTCATGGGGATTCGGATTGTCCGGCCCACACGCCGCGGTCTGGTCGAGCGGCTGGGGCGCTACCAGCGTTTCGCCAACCCGGGTTTCCAGTGGGTATTCCCGGTGATCGAGCGGCTCTACACCGTCAACGTCACCGAGCAGATGGTGGACGCCGACCCCCAGGAAATCATCACCAACGACAACCTGAACGCCCTCGTCGACGCGCAGATCTACTTCCGGATCAAGCAGGACGAGGAAAGCGTGAAGAACTCGCAGTACAACGTCAACGACGTGTCGTCTCAGATTGTGAGCCTGGCGCGAACCACATTGCGTAACATCATCGGAACGTTGACGCTCAAGTCCGCCAACAGCGAGCGCGGGCGCATCAACGAGGACCTGCTCAAGGTGCTGGTGAAGGAAACGCACAGTTGGGGTATCGACATCGTGCGCGCGGAGCTCAAGCAGATCGATCCGCCCAAGGACGTGCAGGAGACGATGAACAAGATTGTCAAAGCGGAGAACGAGAAGATCGCGGCCGTCGACTACGCCACCGCCGCTGAGACCGCAGCCGACGGCGAGAAGCGTGCCGCCATCAAGAAGGCGGAGGGTGTGCGCCAGGCCAGAATCCTCTCCGCCGGCGGCGAGGCCGAGGCCATCCGCCTGGTCAACGAAGCGGCGGAGAAGTACTTCGTGGGGAACGCGCAGCTCCTGAAGCGTCTCGAGGTCACGGAAGCCTCCCTCAAGGACAACGCCAAGGTCATCGTCCCCGCCGGTTCCGAGGTCGTGAACGTGGTGGGTGACCTCGCCGGGGTGCTGCCGCTGGATCGTCGCCGCTGACGGACGCCGAAAGAGTCGAATGACGGCCGCGGGTTGAACTCACCCCGCGGCCGTTTTCGATTGGATGCGTTCATGCAGCCGGTTGGAGCGCCGCTTCCGTCCGAAGCCGTTGTTCGTCCGGCGGGCGCATGGTAAGCTGGCCAGTCGTGATAAACGTTTTTCACATCATTACGTCGACCGACGTGGGTGGCGCGGAAATGATGCTCGGCGGATTGCTGTCCGTCACCGATCGCACCCGGTTCGCGCCGCAGGTGGTGTCGTTGACGCCGCCGGGCGCCGTCGCCGGGCGAATCGAGGCGCTGGGTGTGCCGGTGCATTCGTTGCGCATGGCGCGCGGGTGGCCCAACCCGATGGCGGTGGGGAGACTGGCGAGGTTGTTGCGCGGCGAGAGCGCCGACATCGTGCAGACGTGGATGTACCATGCCGATCTGGTCGGGGGATTGGCGGCGCGCATGGTGGGGGTTCCGGTGGTATGGAACATCCGGCATTCCAACCTCGACCCGGCCATGGATCGAAAGCGCACCATTCGAATCGCGGCGCTGCTCGCGTATCTCTCCCGGACCATGCCGGTTGAAATCATCACCAACTCGTCGGCGGCGAAGGACGCGCACGTCGCCCGGGGGTACGCGGCCGAAAAGATCACCGTCATTTCCAACGGGTTCGACACCACCGCGCTCAAGCCCGACGCCGTGAGCCGGCATGACGTGAGGCGGGAGCTCGGTGCCGGGGCCGACACCCCGCTGGTTGGTCTCGTCGCCCGTTTCAGTCCCCACAAGGACCACCGGGGTTTCCTGCGGGCGGCATCGAGGCTTCGCGCGCGAATGCCGCAGGTGGAGTTCGTGTTGTGCGGGGCGGGCATGGAACGAAGCAACCCCGAACTGCTGCGGTGGATCGAAGAAGAGAAGCTGAACGGGTGCGTTCATCTTCTGGGGCCGCGCGCCGACGTCGGTCGCATCAATGCGGCGCTGGACGTTGCCACTTCGTCGTCGCGAAGCGAATCGTTCCCGACGGCAGTCGGGGAGGCGATGGCCTGCGGTGTTCCGTGCGTGGTGACCGACGTGGGCGACGCGAGGGTGTTGGTGGGGGATTGTGGCTGGGTCGTTGCTCCGGGTGACGCGGACGCGCTCGCGGCGGCCTGGTTTGCCTGCCTGCAGTTGCCCGCGCCGGAGCGCCGCGAGCTCGGTCTGAGGGCGCGGCGGAGCATCGAGGATCGGTTCGGGCTGCCGGCGGTCGCCGGGCGCTACCAGGATCTCTATCTCGACGTGCTCGGCGCGAACACCCGTTCAACGGCATGACGCCACCGACGAACATCGGCCGGGTTGCTTTCTTCCTGCCGTCGTTGCGCGGTGGCGGCGCAGAGCGCTCCGCCGTCAACCTTGCGGCGGGTTTCGCGGCGCGCGGCGTCGTGGTCGACATGGTGCTGGCTCGTGCCGCGGGGCCGTACCTGCAGAACCTCCACCCCGATGTCCGGGTCGTGGATCTCGGCGCACCGCGTGTGGTGTACTCCCTGCCGCGATTGTCGCGTTATCTTCGCAGCCAACGCCCCGACGCCATGGTTTGCTTCATGGACCACGCCAACCTCGTGGCACTGGCCGCACGATGGTTGAGCGGTGCACCCACCCGGGTGATCGGAACCGTCCATCACAACAAGACCGTGCAGCGCGAGCAATTCCGGGGTGTCAAGGTGCGCGCAGTGACGAGAATGGCCTGGCGCGCATATCCACGACTGGATGCCGTCGTCGCCGTTTCGCACGGTGTTGCCGAGAGTCTCGCACGCGAGAGTGGAATGCCGCTGGAAGATATCCACACCATCTACAACCCGATCGTAACGCCCGGGCTGGAGGCGCGGCTGCGGACCGCCGCGCCGGGTGCCCGCGGCGGCGGGCTGGTGGTTGGGATGGGGAGGCTCGACGCGCCCAAGGACTTCGAAACGCTGATCCGGGCATTCGTCGCGGTGCGCGCGCGACGTCCCGCCCGGTTGCTGATACTCGGTGACGGACCGGGACGCCCGCGGCTGCAGGCGCTCGCCAACCAAACGGGCGTTGCGGACGATGTGACCTTTGCAGGGTTCGTCGACGATCCCTACACCACGCTCCTGGGTGCAGACGTGTTCGTGTTGTCGTCGCGTTCGGAGGGCCTGCCCACGGCATTGATCGAAGCCATGGCGTGCGGGTGTCCGGTGGTGAGCACGAATTGTCCCAGTGGCCCCGAGGAGATTCTGGAGGGCGGGCGCCATGGCCGGCTGGTACCGGTGGGCGACGCCGCTGCGCTCGCGGACGCCATCGTAGAGACAATGGAATCGCCCCCCGACCGCGACATGCTGCGGCGCCGCGCGGGGGACTTCTCGCTGGAGAAGTCGGTGGATGCGTATCTGGCGTTGTGCGCGGCTCCGGGGAAGGGGTGAGCCGTCGTGCGGGTTGCGTACTATCACGAGTGGAGTGATGGACCGCGCAGCGGGGTCTTCAAGAAGATCGCCGCGCAGGTGCGCCGTTGGGTGGAGTCCGGACTGGACGTTGCCGTCTTCAATCTCTCCGCGCGTGATACCGCCGACGAGTGGCGCCGCGCCTGCGGGGCGGCCGTGCGTGTGGAACAGGTGGTATGGCATTCGCGCGTGGAGCGCCTGCTGCGCATGCCCCGGCTGGTCGACCGCATGCTCGACTGGAGCCCGGACCTGGTCTACCGCCGCTACGGTCCCTGGTATCCCGCGTTCGACACGGTGTCACGGAAGTCGCGGCTGGTGCTCGAGGTCAATACCGATGACCTGGCCGAAGCGAGGCTGCATGCGCGCCACCGCTACTGGTACAAGTGCGCGACCCGCGGGCTGCTGTTGAAGCGGGCGGCGGGCATCGTGTTCGTCAGCCACGAGGTATCGCGCAAGGCGCACTTCGCCGGTTTCAGGGGACAGCGGCGCGTCATTGCCAACGGCGTCGATCTGGATACCATTCGCCCCCTGCCCGCGCCGCAAAACGACTCCCCGCGTCTGGTCTTCGTTGGCTCGGCCGGCAAGCCGTTTCACGGTACCGACAAGATCCTGCAACTGGCGCGTGCCTTTCCCGGCTGGCGCTTCGACCTGGTCGGGCCCGGCCCCGACGAAATGGACGCGCCGCTTCCCGATAACGTCATTGCCCACGGTCCCATGCTCCAGCGCGACTACGCCTCCATCATGGCCTCGGCGGACGTCGCAATCGCCTCTCTGGCGCTGCACCGCGTGCAGATTCATGAGAACTCCCCGCTCAAGATGTCCGAGTACCTGGCGTGGGGAATTCCGGTGATTGCCGGGTACAAGGACACGAACTTCATGGAGAAGGTTGACTTCATCCTGGAGCTTCCATGCAGCGAGGACAACGTTACGAACCATGTGGATGACATCCGCCGGTTCGTGGCGGCGAGTTCCGGCCGGCGCGTCCCCAGGGAGGCGATACGTCACGTGGGCAGCGATCAAAAAGAGCGCGAGCGCATCGAGTTCTTCGAACAGCTGTGCCGTGGCGCCGGGCGCTGACGCCGTACTCCCGTGAGGCGCGCGCCCGCGTCAGGCTTCGTCGGTGCGGACGGCGCCGGCCGTGGTCGCGACCGGAGCCTTGCCGGAGAGCCGCAATACCCCCCGTTTCACGTCCTCGAGGATCAGGTAGCCCGCGGGAACGAGGCCCAGCGTGATGAAGGTTGCGCCCACCACGCCGAAGGCCAGTGACACCGCCATCGGTACCATGAACTTGGCCTGCACGCTGCGCGCGAGGAGCAGCGGGGTCAGCCCGGCGAAGGTGGTCAGCGACGTGAGCCAGATGGGACGGAAGCGCCGAATGCCCGCTTCGCGCAGTGCCTGCTCCATGGGCAGCCCCTCGCGGCGCTTGCGATTGATGTAGTCGACCAGAACGATACTGTCGTTCACCACCACACCCGTCACCGCCACCAGGCCGAACACCGACATGATGGAGAGGTCGATCCCCATCACGATGTGGCCCCACACCGCGCCCACCAGCCCGAACGGAATCACCGACATGACGATCAGTGGCTGGATGTAGGAACGAAACACGATGGCGAGCTGCGCAAAAATGAGCAGCTGGGCAAGCAGGAAGGCGCGACCCAGATCGCCCATGGTATCGGCCTGCTCGCGTTGCTCGCCCTCGAACGAGTAGCTCACCGACGGATAGTTCTTCAGTATGCCTGGCAACACACGTTCCTTCAGGTCGCGGTTGATTTCGCTGGCGTTGGCGCGCGTTGGATCGACGTCGGCGGTTACGTTGATAGTGCGCTTGCGATCCACGCGCTGGATGGTGGAGAAGCCGGCGCCAAGGTCGGCCTTGGCCACCTCTGTGAATGGCACCTCGCCCCCGTCGGGTGTGCGAATGCGCATACGTTCGAGATCGGCAATCGAACGTCGCTCCGCCTCGGGAAAGCGCACCATGATGCGCACGTCGTCGCGTCCACGCTGGATGCGCTGCGCTTCCTCACCGTAGAACGCCTGGCGCACCTGGCGGCCCAGATCGGACAGCGTGATGCCGTAGGCTTCCGCGGCCGGCTTGACGGTGAGTTTGATCTCCTGTTTCCCGCCGCGGAACGAATCCGAGATGTCGAACACGCCTTCGTAGTGGGTCAACGCCTCCTTGATGCTGCCCGCCGCCGCCTCCAGCCGGTCCAGATCCAGGCCCGCCAGTTGCACGTTGATGGGATCGCCCGCGGAGAAGATGGTGGCGCTGAACGAGAGCTCAATGGCGTCCGGAATCTGTCCGGTGGATTCGCGCCAGCGGCGCGCAACCTCGGAACTGGTGACGCGGCGCTTCTCCGCGGGTGCGAGTTCCAGCAGCACCTCGCCCACGTTGCTGGCGGCCAGACTGCCGCCGCCACCGGGCCCGCTCTGGCGCGCGCGGTAGGGCTGGTCGCCCACGGCGGTGAAGATGTGCTGGATGGGGGAGGGTGCCCCCGGTCTGAGGCCGGCCTCCAGCTGGTCGCGCAGCGCGAGCGCGTTCTCCTCCAGCCGCGCGACTGCGTCGGCGGTGCTTTCCACCGACACGCCGGGGGGCATGGTGACCGATGCGGCGACGAAATCGGATTCCACGTCGGGAAAGAAGCGGAACTTGATCCAGCCCGCGCCCACGATGCCGATGGTGATGAGCATGACGGCCAGGGCGAGGGCCACCGTGCCGTAGCGGAACTTCAACGCGATGCGCAGCCCGGGCGCGTAGAACTTTCGCGCCACCGTGTCGAGTCCGTCCGCGCAGCGCTTCTGGAAACGCTTCCAGGCGCGGTTCACCGGATTGCGTGCCTCCCCGGTATCGGGCCGGGAGTGTGCGATATGCGCGGGCAGGATGAACAGGGATTCGATCCAGGAGAACACCAGCGTGGCGATGACGATGATGGGAATCACGCGCATGAACTTGCCGGTGGTGCCCTGCACCATCATCAGCGGCATGAAGGAGCATACCGTGGTGAGAATGGCGAAGGTCACCGGCACCGCCACCTCGGTGGCGCCGCGGGCGGCGGCATCCACGCCGTGCTCGCCCTGTTCCATGCGGTCATAGATGTTCTCGCCCACCACGATGGCGTCGTCGACCACCATCCCCAGCACCACCACGAAGGCAAAGAGCGAGAGCATGTTGATGGTGAGACCCAGCGATGGCATCAACCACAGGGCGCCGAGAAACGAGATGGGAATGCCGAGGCTCACCCAGAACGCGAGCCGCAGCCGCAGGAACAAGGCCAGAATGATGAACACCAGGATGAAGCCCTGGATGGCATTGGTAATGAGCAGATTCAGGCGGCCGCGCAGGATGCGCGAGTAGTCGTTCCATGCCGTCAGGGCGACGCCGGCCGGCATGCGCGCCTGCGCCTCCGACACGTAGGCCTTGACGTCGCGCGCGATATCCAGCGCATTCTGGTCGCCGACGCGATAGACGCGGACGAGCACCGCGGGCTCGCCCGAGAATCGCGCAGACTGGTCGGTCTCGGCGAACCCGTCCACCACCCGGGCCACGTCGCCCAGCAGCAGCCGCGTTCCATCCGGCCGTGTCATCAGGACGATGTTGTCGAAGTCCGCGCCGCGATACGCCTGTCCCTTGGTGCGCAGCAGGATCTCGCCGCCCGCGGTTCGAATGGAGCCACCGGGAAGGTCCAGCGACGAGCGGCGAATGGCCGCGGCCACGAAGTCGAAGGTGATGTCGTAGCGCCGCAACGCCTCTTCTGAGACCTCGATGGAGATCTCGTAGGGCCGCGCCGCAACCACTTCCACCTGGGTGATGTCGCCCGCGCCCTGCAACTCGTCGCGCACGCGGTCGGCCACCTCCTTGAGCACCGTCTCCGAAACCGCCCCCGAAACGGCGATATCGATGACCTGGCGGCGATTGGTCACCTCCGCGATCACCGGCTTCTCGGTTTCGTCCGGGAAGGTGGAGATGGCGTCGACGCGCGTCTTGACGTCGTTGAGCATCTCACGCACGTCCGTGCCCGGCTCCAGTTCCACCAGCACGGATCCCATCCCCTCCGATGAGCTCGAGGTGATGCGCTTGATGCCTTCCAGGTCCTGGATGGCCTCCTCGATCTTGACGCACACGCCCTCCTCGACTTCTTCGGGCGCAGCGCCCCGGTAGATCACCGACACGGTGACCATGTCGAGCGAGAACTCGGGAAAGACTTCCTTGGTGATGGTGTTGACGGTAATCAGTCCCGCAGCCAGGATCACGATCATCATCAGGTTGGCCACCACGGAGTTGGCGGCGAACCAGCGCAGCAGCGGATTCATCGCGCCGCCTCCGTGGCGGACACCGAAGCCGTCGTGTCCGCCGGTTCGTCCGGCCGGGCATCCCCGGTACGAACACTCATTCCTTCCGTGACGGTTTCGATGGTCGAGATGCACACGCGCTCGCCGCCGCTGAGGCCATTGCCGATGACCACGTCCTCGCGACCCGCGCGCAACACCTCCACCGGCTGGAAGCGGATGCGATTCTCGTCGTCCACCACCAGCACCACGTCGCCGCGCCGCACCGCGCTGCGGGGGAGTACCACCGCCTGCTGCACCGCGCGGCCCTCGATCTCCGCCTCCACGAACAGTCCCACCGCCAGCGGCGCGCCGGTCTGTTTCGCCGCCTTGCCGTAGGGATCGTCCACGCGCGCCACCACGAACACCATGCGCGTGCGCGGGTCGATCTCGCCCTCCACGCGAACGATGCGTCCGGTCCAGCTGCGTTCACGGCCGGCCAGGTTGGCGCGCAGCGTCACGCGCGGTCCTTCCACCTTGCCGCCGCCGTGGAAGTCGATGGGCAGGTCGAGGTGGGCGAGCTCGCCGTCCGGGATGGGAAGGCGGACCTCGGCGGCGTCGGTGGCGTAGATCTGCGCCAGCGGTGAACCGGGGTTGAGGTATTGGCCGACGTCGGCGGTCTTTTCGCGCACGCGGCAGTCGAAGGGCGCGCGCACGGTGGCACGGTCGAGATTGCGCTGTGCCTGGCGCAGGCGGGCTTCGGCCGCCTCCAGCGCCGATCGCGCTTCCTCGAGTTGCAGCTCACGCGTGGCCAGCGAGTTGGCCTCGCCGCTGCCGAGTTGCTTCCATTCCTCGCGCGCCAGGTCCGCCTGCGCCTGCTCCTGTTCCAGCCGCACCTTCGCCTGTGCCACCGCGCTGCGCGACGCCACCACCGCCAGCTCGTAGTCGACCGGGTCGATGCGCAACAGTACGTCGCCCTTTGCGAAGAAGCCGCCGGAGGCGAAGGTGGGGGCGATGGACATGATGCGCCCGGCCACCTCGGCCACCACCGCGGTTTCCGTGCGCGGCTGCACGGTGCCGTGGGTGGTGACGGACAGGCGCGTGTCGCGCGGTTCGGTGGTGATCACGCGCACCAGCGGCGCGAAGTCCTCCGGCGCGCGCTGCGGCGCCGGCTTGCGCGACTTGACCATGACCACGCTGATCAGCAGGCCGGCAACGAGGATGATGATGGGCACCAGTATCTGCTTGCGGCGTTCGCTCATTTCGCCCCTCCGTCCGCGGACGTCATTTCGAGAAGGAAGTCGTTCCACTGGGATTCGATGTCGAAGCCCCCGCCCAGAGCGAGGTGAAGGTTGATGCGGGCGTCGAGGCGCTCGCGTTGCACGGTGATCAGTTCGCTGCTGGCGGCGATCGCGGATCGCTGTGTCTCCAGGACCGCGATGTAGTCGGTGAGGCCCGCCTCGTACTCGCGTTGTGCCAGCCGGTAGGCGGCGCGCGACTGGCGCGTGGCTTCGGCCACGTGGCGCTCGCGCTCGGCCAGCAGGGCCTCCGCGGTCAGGGCCTGTTCCACCTCGTTGAAGGCGACCAGCAGCGCCTGCACGTAGGCTGCGAGCGACAGATCGGCGCGCGCGTGGGACTGGCTGAGGTTGGCGCGCAGTCGTCCCCCCTGGAAGATGGGCTGCACCAGCCCCGCAGCGATGTTCCACACGCCGAAGTCCAGGTCGACGAGGTCGTTGAGGTCGTTGCTGGTGGTGCCGGCGCTCCCGGTGAGCGTGATGCGGGGAAAGAACGCGCGCCGCGCCTGCGACACCCGGGACTCGGACGCCGCGTAGCGCCGTTCCGCCGCCACCAGGTCGGGACGCCGGATCAACAGCTCGCTGGGGAGTCCGCCGGGCACCGGGCCGGTCATGTCCGGCATGGTGCCGCGGGTGGCGACCTCGGCGGCCGGGTAGCGCCCCATCAGGATTTCGAGTTGCCGTGCCGCGGTGGCCCGCTGCTGCAGGCGGCGCACCCGCAGTGCCTCCACGTTGGCCAGTATGGTCAGCGCGATGCGCAGATCGAGAGAGCTGCGCACACCCTGCTCGTAGCGGTGGCGCACCTGATCGACCGTCCGCGCCACGCTCGCAACGGACGTGTCCGCGAACGCAACCTGGCGTTCCGCCTCGATCAGCGCGAAGTACGCCTTGGCGGTCTGCGCGGCGATGGACATGCGCGCCGCGGCCAAGTCCGCCCAGCTTGCGCCCAGCTCGGCGAGTGCGGCTTCCTCTCCCTTGCGAATGCGGCCCCACAGATCGATCTCCCAGCTCATGTCCAGCGAGACGCCGAATTGCTCGCTGCGCACGGTGAGGACGTCGCCACCACCCGGAATGGGGAACCCGATGATCTTGCTCTCCGACTTCTGCGCGCGCCCTCCCGCGCTGAGCTGCGGCCACTGGTCGGCGCGCGTGATGCGCGCCGCCGCCGCGGCTGCATCGACGCGGGCGGCGGCCGCGCGGATGTCCATGTTGTTCCCGAGCGCCTCGCTGACCAGCGAATCCAGCACGGTGTCGTCGAACCCGGACCACCAGTCCGCCGGATTGGTGGCCGCGGACCATCCCGGAACGGCGGTGCTCGCGTAGGTGCCGGGCGTGGCGACCTCGATGGTGGGGGGGCGCCGGTCGGGAGCCGATGCACAACCGGTGAGCAGCAATGCCAGCGTGACGAGGGAGCGTCTCACGATCATTCCTTCCCGGATTCCGCCGCGCACGGAGCCGCCAGCCCGGCCGAGGCGAAGGCGATGAGTTGTTCCAGTACCGTCTGGGTGTCGACCGACATGGACGGGTCGCACACCGGCGAGCGCGGTGCGGTGAGCGTGAACACCATGGTGCCGACCATGAAATGGAGGCGTACCCACGCCTCGTCCTCGGTGATGTGGGGGGCCGCGCGCTGGATGGCGGACACGAAGCGTCGCGCCGTCGTGCCGAAGATGCGCGTCATGGCGGCGGAGTCCGGAGCCTCCATGACGATGCGCCCGATCAGCCGGGACACGTGGCGGCGTTGGGGATCCCCGAGCATCTCCAGGGCCGGTGCGCAGAAGGCCCGCACGATGTCCTCCGCCGGAATCACACCGCGGAGGTGGCGTTGCTCGATGGCGTCGAGCAGTTCCAGCCGCCGCCGGTTGACCGGTTCCGCCCGCCGCGCCATCAGTGCCTCCAGAAGCCCTTCGCGCGAGCCGAAGTGGTAGTGCACGGCGGCCATGTTGGCGCCGGCCTCCTTCATGATGGCGCGCAGCGAGGTCGCGGCCACTCCGTTCTCCGCGAACATGCGCTCCGCCGCGTCCAGGATTCTCTCTTTGGTGGGATCATTCACCGGCAATCACCTCAATCGGGTGATTAGATTAATCGATTGATTTATTCCAGTCAATGGGCATTTTCTGCCCCGCCCGTTGCCGGGGTCCCCGCAAACCCTTAGACTCGGCGTGGAAACCCGCCGAATGCCGGGGCCCCGGGCGTGTACCTGGACGGTTCCAAGCGGTTGATTCCCGCGGAACCCAATACGAATTCCGCACGTACTTACGGATACTTCCGGATGTGCAATCTTTCCCAAGGAGCAAGGATCCCCATGACCCGTATCAATCTGACCCCCTGGGCCCGTGCCGCGGCCGGCGCGGCCCTCTCACTGGTATTCCTGCTCGTGGCCGGCGTGGCTGGCGCGGGCGACTGGAAGGGCAAGGTGGAAACGGTCAACGGTGTCAAGACCGTCACCAGCCCCGCAACGGGTTTCGCCCCGCCCGCCACCATCAAGCTGCCCGAGTTGTGGCGCCTCGGCGGGGACACCGACGACGAGGACGAGTTCTTCGGCGTCATCAGTGATATCGATATCTACGCCAACGGTGACGTCTACCTGCTGGACAGCCAGCTCAACGAAGTGAAGGTCTACTCCAAGGACGGGGAATTCCTCCGCGCCATGGGGCGTGAGGGTGAAGGCCCCGGTGAGTTCCGCGGTCCGGTGGCCATGTACTTCACCGGGGACGACAAGGTCGCTGTGCTGCAGGCGGTGCCGGGGAAGATCGTTCTGCTGACGCTCGATGGCCAGCCCGCCGGTGACGGCGTCATCCCCAAGACGGACGACGGCGGCTTCCAGCTGCTGCAGGGCGGCGAGGCGCGCGGCGGAAACACCGTGCTGTTCATGGCCCGCACCAAGTTCGACCAGGAAGCCAACAAGTGGTCGCGCAACGGCTTCCTGGCCAGTGTCGACGCCAGCGGCAAGCAGCTGTGCGAGTACGCCTCCAAGGACAACACCATCAACATGTCTGCCGCCGAGATGAGCGACGTTGCGTGGGACACGTTCGAGCGCCGCTGGGAAGTGGGCCAGGACGGCAAGGTCTACGCCTGCAACTCGTACGAGAACTACGAAATCACCGTTTACAACAAGGCCGGAGGTATCGACAAGGTCATCAAGCGCGAGTACAAACACACCGCACGGCCTGACAACGAGAAGAAGTTCATGGAAACGGTGATGGGCTACTGGGCGCAGCGCATTCCCAACTGCAAGGTCACCATCGCGGACATGAACAAGGACATCGATACCATCTACGTGCGCGATGACGGTTCCATCTGGGTGCTCAGCGGCACCGGCGCGCGCAACCTGCCCAAGGGAACCCTGGGCGTCTTCGACGTGTTCAACCCCGAGGGGCAGTTTGTCAAGACGGTCACGTTGCAGGGCCGCGGCGATCCCATCAAAGACCTGTACGTGTTCGAGAAGGATCGCCTGTACGTGGTGACGAGTTTTGTTACCGCGGCCATGTCGGCGCAGGGCGTAACCGGTCTCGAGACCGAGGAAGAGCCCGAGCCCATGGCGGTAATCTGTTACAAGCTTGAAGGCGACGCGATCGCGGCCCGCTGATCGTCGCCCCGAGTTTCATGCGCGCCGGTGACGGGCCCATCGACTCCCGTCGCCGGCGCCGGCCGCTTGGTCACCCATCCAGGAGACGCCCCGTGAATTCTGCGATTATCCGCGCGCTCATCCCGCTCTTCATCTCCGTTCTGCTTGGTTTCGGTTGCGGCAAGAAGGACGCCGCGTCGGGAAACACCGATTCCACCGGCACCGATTCCACCTCTCTGGCCGCGGTGGAGGGTTCCATGGAGGGAGACGCGGAGAATTTCGGCCAGCGCAATGGCGGCACGGCGGAAGCCGATTCCACGGCCAAACCCAAACGCGAGCGCGCCGTGAATGTCAACGCCTCCGGCGCTGTGCGAGGCGACCTCGTCCGCCCGGTGGTGGCCGAGGGGTACATTCGCGCCCGGCACTCCGCGGAGATCCATGCAGAAGTGGCCGGCAAGCTGATTCGCGTGCTGGTCGAGGAGGGGCAGGCGGTGCGGCGCGGCCAGCTGATCGTCAAGCTGGACGATCGCGAGTACGAGATGGCGGCGGAGGAGTCGCGTGCGCGTTACCTGCAGGCACTCAGTCTTCTGACCATCGAGGACAGCGAAATCGATTCCGCCCTGGTGGAGAGCGCCCAGGCCACCCGCGATGAGTTCGCCGATCTCGAACGCCTGGAACGCACGGGCAAGATCACCCGCGACGAGCGGCTGGCGCGCGAGATCGCCATGGACATTCGTGCGCTCAAGGACGGGAAGTTCCGTGGCGAGATTGCGGCCGCGCGCAGTGGCGTATCGGTGGCGCGTGCGGACCTGGAGCGCGCCCGGCTCAATCTCGAGCGCACGGAGATCCGGGCACCGTTCGACGGCATCGTATCCGGACTCACCCTGACCGCCGGCGAGCAGATCATGCTCAACCAGACCATCTGCACGCTGGTGGACAACGTGAACATCGAGGCTGAGGTGGGCGTGCTGGAGGCGGATGTGGGCAAGATCGCGCCCGGCGGGTTTGCGCTGCTGGCCGTGCCCGCGCTGGGCGACACCTTCAAGGTCACCGTGGACGTGGTGAGCCCGCAGTTCGACCGCGCCACGCGCACCTGCCAGGTTCTGTTGCGCGTCAAGAACGAGGACGGTCGCCTGCGCCCCGGCATGTTTGCGCGCTCGCTCATCGCGGGCGAGCGCTTCGACGACCGGCTGCTGGTGCCGCGCGAGGCAATCCTCTTCCGCGACGACCGGCCGCTTCTGTTCAAGGTGGAGGGTGACCGCGCCAAGTGGCTGTACGTGGACGTGGGCGAGAACAACGATCACCTGATCGAGATCAGGAGCGTGTTGCAGGGCGGCACGCTGGACCCCGGGGACCGCGTGGTGGTGTCCGACCATCTCACCCTTGCGCATGACGCGAAGATCAAAGTGCGACGGACGCTGCCGCTTACCGATCCATGGCTCCAGTCCGGCCAGGGTGAATAGATGATCCGTTTTGCCATCCACCGGCCGGTCGCGACCAGCATGCTGTTCCTCGCGCTGATGCTGGTCGGCGTGGTCAGCTTCCGCAAGATACCGGTCGACCTGCTCCCGTCCATCACCTACCCGCGTCTCACCGTCGTCACCACCTACGAGGACCTGCCCGCCGAGGACCTGGAACGGCTGGTCACGCAGCCGCTGGAAGAGGTCGTCACCGCGCTCACCGGTGTGCGCCGCGTGGTGTCGCGCACGCGCGAGGGCGTCTCCATGATCACCATCGAGTACGAGTGGGGGACGCAGATGGATTTCGCCAACCTGCACCTGCGCGAGGCGGTGGACCGGGTGGCGTTTCGCGAGGACTTTCCGGAGGCCGCGGAGCGCCCCGTCATCCTGCGCTGGGATCCCACTTCGCGCCCCATCAGCATTCTGGCGCTGCGCGGCAACGCGCCCATGGCCGAACTCACCGAGTTCGCCGAGGAGGTGGTGAAGCCCGCGTTGCAGCAGGTGGAAGGGATCAGCAAGGCGGAGGTGGTGGGCGGACTGGAGCGCGAAGTGCTGGTGGAGCCCGATGCGCACAAGATGGCCATCTACGGCATCAGCGTGGAGCAGATCCAGTCGGCGCTGGTGCGCAGCAACGTGTCGTTTCCGGGCGGGCGCATCAAGCAGGGGCCGCTGCAGATGAGCCTGCGTATCGACGGGGAATACGGCACCATCGACGAGATCGCCGCCACCGACATCGTGCGTTCCGGCCAGTCGCCGTTGCGGGTGGCGGACGTGGCGCGCGTCATCGACACAACCAAGCAACCCGAAGGCGCCACGCTGCTCGGCGATGAACCGGTGGTGTCGTTGCTCATCTACAAGGAGCCCGAGGCCAATACCATCCGCGTCACGTCCGAGGTGGACCGCGCGCTGGGCGTGCTGGACGACGACTATGAGGACTTCGCGTATACGTTCGTTTACCGGGACGCGGACTACGTGCGTTCGTCGTTCACCGGCCTGGTGCAGTCGCTGCTGCTGGGAGCGGTGCTCGCCTTCGGCGTGTTGTTCTTCTTTCTGAACAATATTCGCGCCCCCATCGTGGTGGGGCTGTCCATTCCGGTGGCGCTCACGGTGACCTTCGCGCTGCTGTACTTCGGCAAGGTGAAGCTGAACCTCATGAGCCTGGGCGGTCTGTCGCTGGCGGCCGGCATGCTGGTGGACAACGCCATCGTGGTGATGGAGAACATCAACCGCCACCTCGAGACCCGTTTCAAGGCCCGGCCGCCGGATCCCGCCTCCATCGAAACCCGGCGCGCGGTGGCCGACTGCGCGAGCACCGGCGCGCGCGAAATGGCCAACGCCATCGTCGCCTCCACCCTGACCACCATTGCAGTGTTCTTTCCGGTGGTGTACGTGCCGGGAATCGCGGGGGCGTTCTTTCGCGACCAGGCGCTCACCGTCACCTTCGCGCTCATCATCTCCATTGCGACCGCGCTGCTGTTGCAGCCGATGCTGTCGGCGCGCGTGTTGAAACTCAACCTCAGTGGCCCGCGCGGGCCCTTCCGGCTCTTCGACCGCATGTTCCAGTCCATGTATGGCGTCTATCACGCACGCCTCGAAGCCGCGTTGCGCCGTCCGCGGTTGATGGTGCTGCTGCTGGTGGTGGGTCTCGCGATCGCGGGTGTGGCGGGGTCGCAACTGCGGCGCACCCTGATGCCCGAGCGCGCGTCCGGGGACCTGCGCATCGATGTGGAACTTCCCACCGGAACGCCACTGGAAGAAACCGTGGCCGCCGCGGGACGCCTGGCCGGGTGGGTGGCGGACCAGCCCGGCGTGGCGCAGGTGTTCACCCAGGCCGGAACCACGGAGCGCACGCTGGCGGCGATGAAGGACTACACCGCGCCCAACACCGCCCGCCTGCGCGTGATCATGCAACCGGGGCGTGGTTCGCACCACGCGTCCGAACTGTTGCAGGCCGCCGCCGAAGCGCGGCTCGATTCGCTCGAGGGGGTTCGCTATTCCTTCCGCCCCGAAGGCGTCGGCCTGGCCGAAATATTGTCCAGCGAGGAGTCCCAGTTCAGCCTCGGCGTGGTCGCGGATGAGCCGGAGGAGGCGGTGGCGGTGGCGGGGGAGATCGTGGTGGCGCTGGCCGACGCGCACCGGCTGGCGGGTTTGCAGACCGATCGCGTACTGGGCACGCCCAACGTGGTGGTTCGCCTGGACACCGAGGAAATCCTGCGCGCCGGCCTGGACCCCGACGCCATCGCCCGCGACGTACGCAACCGGATTGCGGGCGTGGAGGCGACCACGTTCAACGAGGTGGAGAAGCGCATCGACATCGCGGTGCGGTTTCCGCGCGGTGAGCGCGAGGATCTCTCCGGGGTGCTGGCCTCGCCGGTCGCGGTTTCGGAACAGAGTTCGGTTCCGCTGCGTCGTTTCGTATCACTGAGCGAGGAGCGTCCGGTACGCGAACTGACGCGCCGCAACCAGCGCCGCATGGTCACCATTGCCGGCGAGGCGCGCGGCGGCGACGTCACCGCGGCATGGGAAGAGGCGTCAGCGGCCATCGCAACCCTGGATCTGCCGCCCAGTGTCCGCATCGTGGAGGGCGGCGAGCGCGCCGAGATCCAGAGCAGCTTCCGCGACCTCATGTGGGCGATGCTGTTGTCGGTGGCGCTGGTGTACATGATTCTCGCGGCGCAGTTCGAATCGTTCGTGGACCCGCTGCTCATCGCGATCACCCTGCCCATTGGCATCGCGGGGGCGATGGTTGCGATCGCCATTACCGGCAACACCATCAACATCCTCTCGCTCATCGGCATGATCGCGCTGCTGGGCATCGCCGTGAACGACGCCATCGTCAAGACCGACACCATCCGGCGCCTGCGCGCCGACGGCGTGGAGGCGTTCCAGGCCATCGTGGAGGCCAGCCGCCTGCGCTTCCGGCCCATCCTCATGACCAGCCTCACCACCATGCTGGCCATGCTGCCCATGGCCATCGGGCTCGGCGGCGGCGAGCAGTTGCAGCGGCCGCTGGCGGTCACCATCATCGGCGGCCTCGCGCTCACCACCTCGCTTACGCTGTTCTACACCCCGGTGCTCTACATGCTGGCGCACCGAGTGCGGAGGCCGGACGCATGACCCGTTTCTGCGTGCGCTTCCCCGTCACCACGTGGATGATCTTCGTCTCCTTCGTGGTGCTGGGTGCATACTCGATTCCGCGCCTGAAGATCGAGGCCGTCCCCGATGTCAATCTTCCCACCCTCACCGTATCCACGTCGTGGAACGGCGCGTCCCCGCAGGCGGTGCAGCGCGCCATCACCATTCCCGTGGAGGAGGCGGTGCAGGACGTGCACGGCGTGGAGAAGATCGAGTCGCAGAGCCGCGCGGGAAACTCCACCGTTACCATTTCGTTCCGCCGCAGCACCAACATCGATTTCGCGCGCCTCGATCTGAACGAACAACTGGGCGACGTGCGCCGCAACCTGCCGCTGGGTGCACTGCAGCCGCAGATCATCCCCTTCGTGCCCGAGGAGTTCCGCACCGAGGATTTTTTTACCTTCTCGCTGGAAAGCCCGCTGTCACCCAACGAGCTGCGCGAGCTGGCGGAGACGTGGGTGATCCCGCAGGTGCTGGGGGTTCCCGGCGTGGCCGACGCCGAGGTGCTGGGCGGTGCGCGACCGCTGGTCAAGATCGTGCTCGACCGCCGGCTGCTCGATCTCTACGGCATCCGCGCCGACGAGGTGTTCGCCGCACTCAACCGGCTGGATGAGTTCGAGGGGGCGGGGGTGGTGCTGGAACGCGGACTGGAACGCCTGGTCGCGCTGCGGCGGCCGGTGAGTATCGCGAGCATGCGCGACGCGGTGGTGGCGCGGCGCGGGGGACAGACGTTCACCCTCACCATGGTGGGCGAGGTGCGCGCCGACTTCGAGGACCCGGTGTACTACGTGCGCGCCAACGGTCAGAACGTGGTGCAGGTGTCGGTGGACAAGCGCAGCGGGGCCAACACGGTGGGGGTGAGCCGCGACCTGCGCAAGGCCCTGCCCGGCATCGAGGCCAACGTCCCCGCCCAGCTCGCCTTCCACATCGACGAGGACCAGGGCAAGGACCTCGAGGACAAGCTGCGCGACCTCATCTACCGCTCCTTCGCCATCCTGGGCATTCTCTTCATCATGCTCATCATCTCGGTGCGGCGCCTGCAGCTGACCGCCATCGTCACCGCTTCCATCGTCTTTGCCACGCTGATTTCGCTGTCGATGTTCTACTTCCTGCGCATCTCGGTGAACTTCATCACCATCAGCGGCCTCGCCGTGTGCTTCGGCATGATCGTGGACAACAGCATCCTGGTGCTCGACGCAATCCACCGCCGGCTGGAGGCGCTGGACCGGGCCGAGGAGCTGGGGCTTTCGCGGCGCGCCAAGCTGGAGGTGGCCTACCACGCCATCCTGGACGGTGCGCGCGATATCATGCAGCCCGCGCTGGCCACCACCGCCACCACGGTGGTGGTGTTTGCGTCGTTCGTGTTTCTCTCCGGACGCCTCGCGCTCTACTACGTCCCGCTCGCCATCTCGGTGACCACCGCGCTGATTGCCTCGCTGTTCGTCGCCTTCGGGTGGGTGCCGATGATCCTGCACCACATCTGGGCGAAGCCGATGGTGGCGAAGCTCTCCGACGGGCCCCGCGACGTGGTGGACGCGGGAGAACTGGATGTGTTGGTGGCCGAGGCGCCCGCCCACGAGGATCGCGTGCGGCGCATCGACCGCGGCTATGCGTTTCTGCAGCGGGCGTGGTGGCTGGTGGTGCCCCTGTCGCTGGCCATCTTTGCGGGCGCGTGGTGGGTGTACGACAACAAGGTGAACAAGGGCGGCTTCTGGCGTTTCCCGGAGCAGGAAGAGCTGTTTCTCTACCTGGAGATGCCATCGGGCACCGACCTCGAACTTACCTCGGAAACACTGCGTGCGTTCGAGAATGAACTGACCCCGGTGCCGGAGGGTGTGCGCATGAGTTCGCGCGCCTTCGGCAACCAGGCCATCATCCGGATCGAGTTCGACGACGACCAGCGCGAGACGCCGTTGCCGTTCTACTGGCGCGAACTGCTCATCGCCAGGGCCGACGCCACCGGCGGGTCCAGCGTCTTCATCCGCGGTTTCTCGGACCGCCCGTATTTCAAGGGTGCCTTCGGCGGGTCGGCGCTCAACTCTCTGGTAAAGATCACCGGCTACAACTCCAAGCGGCTGAGCGAGATCGCGGAGGGCACCCTGGCGCGGATCGAGCGCAACCGGCGCGTGCGCAACGCACGTGTGACCACCGGGGCGCAGTTCGAGCGCATCCGCCAGGAGGAGATGGTCATCAAGATCAGGCGCGAGGCGCTCGCCGCGCACAATCTCACCGTGGTCGAGCTGGCGGCGCAGATCCGCCGTATGCTGGGTGTGGATATTCCCTGGACGATGCTGATCGAGCAGGAGCAGGAGCGCGTCCAGCTGTCCTTCGCCGACGCCGAGGACATTTCCTACACGAACATCGCGGATCTGGTGGTGCGCAACCAGGCGGGTGAGCAGGTGCGTCTGGGAGACCTCATCGAGATTGAGCGGCGGGAGGTGTCGCGCTCGATATCCCGTGAGAATCAGAAGTACACCACGCATGTGAACTGGGAGTACCTGGGCACCGACCAGATGCGCCAGAACTACATCAAGGACGTGCTGGCCGGCATCGAGCTCCCCTACGGGTACAAGGCCGAGGAGGCGCGCCAGGAGTTCCTCACCCAGGAAGAGGAGGAGGAGATCGGGCTCGCGGTGTGGATGTCGATCGCGTTCATCTTCATCGTGCTGGCCGCACTCACCGAGAGTCTCGCCCTGCCCCTTCTCATTCTGCTCTCCATCCCCATGTCGCTGGTGGGTGTGTTCGTGATCTTCTGGCTGACGCACTCGGTGTTCGATTCCTCCGCGCGCATCGGGCTGGTGCTGCTCTTCGGTGTCGCTGTGAACAACGCCATCCTGTTGGTGTCGCGCTACCGCACCGAGGCCACGCTGGTGCTCAAGTCGAAGCTGGGCGGCGACCCGGAGACGCGTGCATCGCTGTTTCCACCGTTGCGCAAGGCCCTGGGCGGGAGCGACCTGTGGGTTCTTCCGAAGGAGGAGCGGGTCTCGCTGCTCAAGCGCGCGGTGGCGCGTGGCACGCGCGTGCGCATGCGCTCCATCCTGCTCACCAGCGGAACCACCATCGTGGGACTCGCGCCGCTGCTGGTACACATGAATGACACGCCGGACAAGGATATCTGGGAGAACCTGGCACTCGCCACCATTGGCGGGCTTGCGTCGAGCACGCTGCTGCTGCTGTTCATGGGGCCGGTGGTGTACACGACCAGCATCCGGCTGCGGTGGACGGTGCGCCGCTTCTTCCTCTGGCTCACGGCGCGCGTGCGGCGGCGCCCCACGGCGCCGGCGCCCTCGCCGGAATCGGCCTGACACGCGCGCGTTGCGCACCACCCGGCTCCCGTTGTACCTTTAAGGACGCCGCCCCCACGCGGTAATTCCCGTGCTGATCCAATTTGCGAATATTCCGGCGGCGATGCGTGCCGCCCTGGCGCTCGCGGCGGTGTGCCTGCTCGCCGCGTGTTCGGGCGGAGACGATGGCGCGACGCCCGTGGATCCGCCCGTCCAGCCCGCAAGCTGGCGCTGGGTCAATCCGGTGGCGGAGGGCGCCTCGCTGCGCGGGGTGTGGGGACCCTCCTCGGACAACCTGTTCGCGGTGGGGACGGGGGGTGTGGTGCTGCGCTACGATGGAGCCCGCTGGACCCGGACCACCACGCCCACCGACAACGTGCTCAACGGGGTGTGGGGAAGTTCGGCCGGCGACGTGATCGCGGTTGGTTTCGACGGGACCATCCTGCGCTACGACGGAACCGCGTGGACCGGGGAGAACAGCGGCACGAGCAACTTCCTCACCGCGGTGTGGGGAAGTTCCGCCAGCAACGTCTTCGTGGTCGGACAGCGGCGCACCATTCTGCACTACGATGGTTCCGGCTGGACGCCGATGACCGTTCCCCTGGGTGACCAGAATTTGGACGCGGTGTGGGGCAGCGGTCCGAACGACGTGTACGCCACCGGGATCGGGACCAAGCTGCTCCACTACGACGGCGCCACCTGGGAGGAGATCACCACCACCGCCACCTTCGCGCTGCACGCGCTGTGGGGCAGCGGTCCGAACGATGTCATTGCCGTGGGTGGCAACGGTGCCGCGGTGCGTTTCGACGGTACGGCGTGGACGGCCATCAATGACGCCGCCGGCCGGCACTTCAACGCGATTACCGGCGCCGGTGCGGGAGATGCCTACGCGGTGGGTCTCAACGGTGTCGCGAGTCATTGGGACGGGGTCGCCTGGACGCCCATGGTGACCAACAGTCTGCAGGCGTATACGGGGGTGATTGCCGTGGGCGGCGAGGTAGCCGCTGTGGGAGAGGCCGGAACCCTGCACCGCGTGGTGGGCGGGGAGTGGGAGGCATACGCGGGGGGGCTCTCGGTCGACTTTCACGGCGTGTGGGTGGCGCCCAATGGTGAGGCATTTGCCGCCGGTGATCTCGGCAATATCCTGCATTTCAAGAACGGCAGGTTGACGGTGATGGATTCGGGCACGTCCCAGAATCTGCGCGCGGTATGCGGCACGTCGGCGAGTAATGTGTTCGCGGTGGGTGACGGAGGAGCGGCGCTGCGTTTCGACGGCACCGCCTGGGTGCCGGTTCCCTCGCCCTACGGCCTGGACCTCTACGGGGTGTGGGCCAACGGGACGGACTTCGCGATTGCGGTGGGGGTGCTCGGTCACGTTATCCGCTTCGACGGTGCGGCCTGGGCGGAGATTCCCACCGGCCGCAGCGAATTGCTGCTGGGTGCGTGGGGTCTGGGCGAGGACGACTTCTACGTGGTCGGGGGCGCGTCGCTCGCACTCCACTGGACGGGCCTGCAATGGAAGCTGGTGCCGGTGTCGCCGGGGCAGACCCACATCTTCCACGACATCCACGGCACCGGGCCCGATGACATCGATATCGCCACCGAGTACCTCGGCATCGCCGGTGCCGGTCCGGACGGCCTGCACGCGGGCGGTTACATCTTCCACTGGGACGGGACCGCGTGGACACCGACCTTCGAAGAGCCGATCCACGACGTCCTGTCGGTGTGGCGGGCCAACGCCACCAGCGGGTTCGCGTGCGGTGACGCCGCATCGCTGCTCACGGGCAGCAATGGGGAGTGGACGCGGGTGTGGGACCTCCAGAATCTGCCCACCTACGTTCGCGCCGTCTACGGGAGCGGCGCCAGCAACGTGTTCGTGGCCGGTGACAACGGCACCATCGCCAGCTATAGTCGGTGACATGCAGATGAAATTCGTCTCCCTTTCGGTGACCGGCGAAGATATCGACGAGATCCTGCGCGATATCTCGAAAGCCGTGCTGGATCGCCTGGGCGAGCACGCCGATTTCGCCCTGGTGTTTCCGTCGTCGCACTTCGCCTCCCGTGCCGAGGACCTGGTGTCGAACCTCAAGAGCGCCATCGGCGCGCGTGTCATGCTGGGATGCACGGGTGAGGGGGTCATCGGGCCCGCGCACGAAATCGAGGACCAGCCCGCGGTGGCGGTGGTGGCTGCACTGCTGCCCGGAGTCGACGTGATGCCCTTCGACATCCCCAAGGCCGCGCTGATCAACGTCGCGCTCAATCCGCCGCTGCTGCGCAAGCACTACGCGCCACCGGTGGACACGCGCTTTCTGGTGATGCTGGCGGATCCGTTCAGCGCGCCCATGGATGGGGTGCTCAACGCGTTCAACCAGGAATACGAGAATGTCCCCATCATCGGTGGCATGGCGAGTGGCGCGCGCCAGCCGGGCGAAACCGTGCTCATGGTCAACGACCGCGTCATCCGCGAGGGACTGGTGGGGGTGTCGTTCGTGGGGCCGATTCAGGCGGATATCATCGTGTCGCAGGGTTGCCGGCCGGTGGGGCCGGTGTTCGAGGTGACCGAATCCAAGAACAACGTCATCGACTCGCTGGGTGGCGAGTCGCCGCTGTTACGCATCCAGTCCATGCTGGACGAGATGGATGACGAAGACCGCGACCTGCTGCGCAACGGCCTCTTCATCGGGCGCGCCATCGACTCCGGCAAGGAATCGCTGGGGCGGGGCGACTTCCTGATCCGCGGTGTGCTGGGTGTCGACAGCCGCACCGGCGCCATTGCGGTCAGCGACGTGATCGACGCGGGCGAGCGCGTGCAGTTCCACCTGCGCGACGCGGACACGGCGCGCGAAGATCTGGAAATGATGCTCTCACCGCACGCGCTCTTCGGCGAGCCAAGCGGTGCCTTTCTCTTCTCCTGCAACGGCCGCGGTACGCGCCTCTACGAGGAGCCGGATGGCGACATCAACGCCATACGCGGCTTCTTCTCGGGTCTCGACCTGGCGGGGTTCTTCTGCGCGGGCGAGATTGGCCCCATCGGCGGCAAGAACTTCCTGCACGGCCACACCGCCAGCCTCGCCCTCATCCGCCCCGCCGCCCCCGACCCGCGTCCACGCTGACTTGCTCGCGCGGCGCGCGCGATACCGCTCCTCCGCTCATGGTCCTCGCGCGAAAAATTTGAAATCGCGCTGCGGAAATCGCGTCGGATCGGTATCGTGCGCACCGCAGGCGTGTCTTTACGAACGATCGATGCTGATGTCGCGCCACGAGGCGGGGTCGTTGAGCGATTCGAGGTGGGTGAGTGGGGCCACGTTGGGCAGCGCGGCGCGGAGGTCATTCTCGATCTGTTCGGTGAGTTGGTGCCCGCGCTGCACCGTCCACTCGCCCGGAACCAGCACGTGCACCGATACGAAGCGGCGCTGCCCGGCGCGGCGCGTGCGCAGCGCGTGGTAGTGGATGCCCTGGCCCGCGTAGCTATCGAGGACGCCCCGAATGGCCGCCTGCTCTTCCTCCGGCAGCGCCGTGTCCATGAAGCCGAGCACCGAGCCCTGCAGGATCCGCGCGCCCGTCCATACGATGTTGACCGCCACCGCCAGCGCGATGACCGGGTCCAGCCGCTGCCAGCCGGTCAGGGTGACCGCGGCCACACCCACAATTACCCCCGCGGAAGTCCACACGTCGGTAAACAGGTGACGCGCGTTCGCCTCCAGGGTGACGGAGCCGTGGCGCCGTCCGGCGCGCAGCAGCAACCATCCCGCGCCGAGATTCACGATGGCGGCCACGGCCGACACCGCGATGCCCATGCGCACCTGTTCCAGGGGTTGCGGGGAGAGCAACCGGTGCACCGCGGCGGAACCGATGCCGGCGGCGGCCACCAGAATCAAAAGGCCTTCGACAGTGCTCGCAAAATACTCGGCCTTGGAATGGCCGTACGCGTGGTGGTCGTCGGCGGGGCGCGCCGCAATGGACAGCATGGCCAGTGCCATCACCCCGCCCGCCAGGTTGACCAGCGACTCGGCGGCGTCGGACAGAAAGCCCACCGACCCGGTGATGATGTAGGAGAACGCCTTGAGTGCCATCGTGGCGATGGCCGCACCGATGGAAACCCACGCAAACCGGGTCAGCGAATGGCTCTTCATGGGGACATGACTATCCGCCATTCCGCAACGGCCGTCAACCCGGTGCGGTGGGGGCGTCACGCGCGGCCGATACCGCTCCTCCGCTCATGGTCCTCGCGCGAAACATTTGAAATCGCGCTGCGGAAATCGCGTCGGAGCGGTATCAACCGCGCTGTTCCCCCTACTCGATGGGGATGCGCTCCTTGTTGCGCGCGAGCCATGCCTCGAACGTCTGCAGCTCCGGGTTGAGCGAACGGGAGAAACCCAGGTCGCGCGCGCCGCAGAAGTCCGCCTCGAAGTCGCGCTTGAACTGGAACATGTTGCCCAGGTCGTCGGCGCCCGGGAAACCGAGCCCGCGGTACGCCTCCGGTGTCACCATGTTGTAGAAGACGTCCTTGCCCAGCGCCTTCGAGAGCGCCTGCGCCATCTGCGTTCCGGTGAGGTGCTCGCCGGCGATACCGACCGTCTTGCCCGCCAGCGCCGAGCCCTTCTTGAAGATCCCGTAGGCGCACTTGCCAATGTCCTCCGCGGCAATGCCCGGGAGCTTCTTGTCGTCCATGGGCAGCGTGATGGCGTAGCGCCCATCGGGCCCCTTCTGCGGCGCCATCCCGAAGGCGATCAGGTTGTCCCAGTAGAAAGACGTCTGCAGGCAGGTCGCCGGCACGCCGCTCTCCAGGAAGAAGCGGTCCGCCTCGCCCTTGGCGTCGAGGTGCGGCACCTTGTACTTGCCCATGAGCGTGGGCATGCGGTCGTCCTCGAGCTTCACCCACTTGCGGGTGTCCTCCAGCGTCGACCACACCACGTGCTTCAGGCCCGCCGCGCGCGCCGCGTCGGCCATGTTCTTTGCTTGCGCCAGCTCCTTCTCGGGTGAGAAATGCTCCCAGAAGTTGGTGACGCAGAACGCTCCGTAGCAGCCCGCGAAGGCCTTCTCGATGGACTTCGTGTCGTCGAGATCGGCGGCCACCACCTCGGCGCCGAGCTTGCGCAGCGCTTGGGCGGGTTCAGAATCCGGCTTGCGGGTGAGGGCGCGTACCGAAAAGCCGCCCTGCGGGTCGCCCAGGATGGCGCGCGCCAGGGCGCCGCCCTGCGCACCGGTCGCTCCCACCACGGCAATGAGTTTTCTTGCAGCCATGTCGATCATTGTTCCTTTCTGCTTATTGCTTCTTTCGTTCGTAGTGCAGCGGCCACAACACGGTCCATGTGGCGCCGTCGTCATCGGACCGCTCCCAGCTCCAGTCGAAGGAGTCGGGCGTGATGTTGAACCACACCATGCGCTGCAGGGCTTCCTTGCCCTGGATGGTGGCTTTGCGCGACAGGATCATCTTGCCGTCGGCGAAGCCTCCGGTGAAGTCCAGGTAGCTGCCCTGGTTGTCCACCCAGGTCTGATGCCACTTACCGGTGTTCTTGTTGAACACGGACACGCTCATCCCCTTGAGCTGGGAGTCGCCGGTTCCGACGAAGCGCTCCATGATGACTGCTCCGTCGTACTCCCGGGTGATGGTGTTGGTTCCGGCCGCCTTTCCGGCCGAGCTAAGTTCCCAATTTCCGATCCAGAAGTCAAACCGGGTGGCGGGCGACGGTGTTTCGGCCGAGGCGGATGAACTGTTGCCGGCATTGAGCGTGGCGGCGACCGCAAGCACCAGCATGAGGGCACGCAGGATGTCCATGGAGGGTCCTTTCCGGGTGAAGAAACGGGGGTCTGTGCGCTGGGGTGCTGGCCTGCCCGGGAATTATCGCGTTTTGCGGGCGGCCCGCCAAGTGCATTCATCCGGCCGGTTGCGCCGCGGCGCCGGAACGCGTATATTGAGGCGGCTTCGCTGCACCACCCACATGCTCGATCACACCACCATACAATCCGCGCTCGAAGCCGTAACCGATGTGTACGGCGTCGGCAGCATCGTGTCCCAGAAGCGGGTGGAACGCATCGACGTACGCGGCGACACCGTGGTGCTCTCGCTCAATCTCCCGGTGGACGACGCGCAGGTGAAACAGCGGGTGGAGGCGGACTGCCGCCTGGAGGTCAAGAAACTGGGCGGCGTGCGCGAAGTCATCATCATGACCAAGGGCGCCAGGCCCCGCCTGGGGGCGGCGGCCGGCCCCGCGCGTCCCGCGGGCGGACCGGGCCCGGTACCGGGCGCGAATCCGTTCGACGGTCAGGCCCCGCTGGAGGGCGTGCGCAACATCGTGGCGGTTTCATCGGCCAAGGGCGGTGTGGGCAAGTCCACCGTGTGCGTAAATCTCGCGCTGGCGCTGGCGCAGGGCGGTGCGCGGGTCGGTCTCATGGACGCCGATGTGTACGGTCCCAGCATTCACGTGCTCATGGGGACGAGCGACCGGCCCACCCAGGGCCGCGTCAAGGAAATCGCGCCGGTGGTCAAGGACGGCATCAAGCTGATGTCGCTGGGCTTCCTGACCGAGAAGGGCCAGCCGGTCATCTGGCGTGGCCCCATCGTCATGGGTGTGGTGAAGAAGTTCCTCCAGGACGTGGAATGGGGAGAACTGGACTACCTCATGATCGACATGCCGCCCGGAACCGGTGATGCCCAGCTTACGCTGGTGCAGACGGTGCCGCTGACCGGCGCGGTCATCGTCACCACGCCATCCGAGCTGGCGCTGGTGGATGCCGAGAAGGGACTCGAGATGTACCGTTCGGTGGGCGCCCCGGTGCTCGGTATCGTGGAGAACATGAGTTACTTCGTGTGTCCGCACTGCGACGAACGCACCGAGATATTCAGCCACGGCGGCGGCCGCGAAATCAGCGATCGCTTGAAGGTTGAGTTCCTCGGCGAACTCCCACTGGATCCCCATCTGCGCAAGGTGGGAGACGAGGGCCGCCCCATTGTTTCCAGCGATCCCGGGTCGCCGGTGTCGCGCGCTTTCGTGGAAATTGCCCGGCGAATACGGGCCGCGTGCCCGGTTGCCTAGGCGCGCCCGCTTCTTCGAACATTTCCAGCTTCTTAGTCTCGCCTTGACAAGGGCGGCGTACTCATAGAAGCATGGAGAGCTTACTTTACCTACCGGAGCCGTTCGTGACCGCCGATAGAAGAGTTCCCGCACACGGAACCAGCGATTTTGACTACCTTGCGCAGGCCAGCCACACGCTCAACGCGTCGCTGGACTACGGCGAGATCGTCAAGGGGCTGCTGAAGATAATCCGCACCGCCATGAACGCGGAGGCCGTGCTGCTGGCGGTGATGGATGAGCAGGACCAGATGGTCTTCGACCGTGCGCTGGGCGCGGACGATGCCGGGCTCGACGGCGTGCCCATCACGCGCGGCACCGGAGCCATGGGCACGGTGTGGCAGACGCGGGAGCCCCTCATCGTCGAGAGCGTCAAGCGCGGAAAGCTGTCGCTAACCCTGGAGAGGAAGGCGGGGCTCAAGACGCACACGGTGGTCGCGGTGCCGTTGCTGCGGCGTGGCCTGGTGCGTGGCGCGGTGGAAGTGGTCAACCGCCGGCGCGACAACACACCCTTCCGCGAGGACGACCTGCAACTGCTGGTGCCGCTGGTGGAGCACGTGGCGGTGGCGGTGGCCAACGCGCGCCTGCGCGCCCGCGCGGAGCGGCGCCGGCTGGAGTATTCGCTGCTCGCCGAAGTCAGTGCGGACGTGGGCAAGTCGCTCACACGCGACGAAGCCCTGGACCGGATCCTCAAGAACCTGGCCCGGCTGGTTCCCTACGACGCCGCGGCCATCTTCCTGGTGGATAACGAAACCGACACCATGTCCAGCGTGCTGCACACCGGCTACACGCGTGGCGCCCACGAGAAGATCAACATCAAGTCGGACGAGGGCATCGTGGGCGAGGTGGGGCGGACCCGCGTGGGTGTCATCGTCCCCGACGTGCGCAAGCACCCCCGCTACGTGAACGTAAGGCACCGCACGCGCTCCGAGATGGTGGCGCCCCTGGTGCTGCGCGGCCAGGTGCTGGGACTGTTCAACCTGGAGAGCGACCGCCTGGACGCCTACAGCGAAAACGACCTGCGCCTGCTGGAGGCCTTCTCGGCCGAGGCCGCGGTGGCCATCGATCGCGCCCACCTGTTCCAGGAGCGCCAGGTGAAGCTGGAGATCGAGAAGGAGTTGCGCATCGCACGCACGGTGCAGGAGTTCTTCAGCCCCCGGAAGACCATGACCTCGGGCGCGTTCCGCATCGCCGGCGCCAACTATCCGTCGCTTGAAGTGAGCGGCGACTACTACGACTTCTTCCCGGGCATGAATCGTCTCATCGCCTTTGCCATCGCCGACGTGGCCGGCAAGGGCGTGCCGGCGTCGCTCATCATGGCAAGCTTTCGTTCCATTCTGCGCACGGTGGCACCGTACACGGCCACCGCGCGCCAGATCGTGGTGCGCGCCAACCAGATCCTGGTGGAGACGGTCCGCCCGCAGGACTTCGTCACCGCGTTCATCGGCGTGCTCAACCCGGACACGGGCGAGGTTACCTACTGCAACGCGGGGCACAACCCGCCCATCCTGATGGCGCCCAACGGGAACTACCGGGAGCTGGGATCGGGGGGGCCGGTGCTGGGTGTCATGCGGGACGCGGACTGGACCGACGGGCGTTTCGTACTGCGCGACGAGGTGCTGGTCTGCTACACCGATGGCGCCACCGAGGCGCGCAATGCCGCCGACGAGGAGTTTGGCGAGAAGCGTTTCATCGAGTCGGTTCGTGCCAACCTGCAGTTGATGCCGTACCGGATGTGCACGGCGCTGTACGGGAGGGTGCGTGCCTTCGTGGGTGCCGAACCGCAGTCCGACGACACCACCTACCTGGCCATCCGCCGCACCTGATCGCGGCGCTCAGTCCAGCCGGATCAGGATCAACGCCTCGTTGTTGCGTATCAAGGCCACGTTGACGGCCGCACCCAGGGTCCCGTCCGCCTGCAGAGGAGCGTAAGTGCCGTCGAGTGCGTGGGTGGTGATGCTGCGGTCGTCGGTCACCGATCCCTCGGGCAGCATCTTCACCAGCACCAGCGCATTGGTGAAGCGGCGTGCGAATACGTGGTAAGTCAGCGACGGGCTGTGGGGATCCGCGCCGCTCGCGAACTCGTAGTGCTCCTTCGTATTCGCCCGTCCCTGGAAGTCCACCTTGCCGGCGGGGATCACGTCCGGCTGTCCCACGTCAAACTCGACCGCTGGATTCCATGACCACGTGGAGAGGTGGGCGGGGTTCAGGTGGCCCGATTCGGTGTCGTACGAGTAGTACGTGTGCCGGTTGTGCACCAGGTAGTAGAGCCCCAGGCTGAACAGCTTGCCGCGGTCGGTTCCCGCGGTTCCCGACGCCACGTCGCGTGCCCCGATGATGCGGCGGCCTCCCGCCCGCGTCTGGCGGGCGATCTCCACGATCCCGTTCTCGTAGTCCTTTTCGTAGCTGATGCACCGATTGCCGCCGCTGGTGGGCGACCAGGCGCCGGTGTAGGTGACCCAGACCTCGCCCAGGATCCACGGTGTCGTGGTCTGGATGTTCTCGGTGGAGCGGCTGGGGTAGTTGAGGAAATACACGTGCCCGTAGTTGGGCATGAGGTCCGCGGTGACCCCCAGCGCGCGCCGCAGTTCGCCGGCGAGGAACGGGTACAGCGTCTCGTTGGCGACCGCGTAGGGGTGGTCGTCGTCGATGGCGATCCCGTAGAACTCACCGGTCCGGTCCAACTGACCCTCGCCGAACTGCGCCAGGTAGATTCCAACGTCGACCATGATGCCGTCGACCGGTCCCGTCGCATTGGGGGCGGCGCCGTAGCGCGTGCCCTGCAGCAGCTGCCGCGCGTGCTCCACCAGGAACCGGCGGTAGCCCGGATGGGTCAGGTTTGCGAGGTACAACGGCTCGGTGGCGCCGTTGCGGTAGGCGATGACTCGGGATTGCGATCGCTCCGTCGCCGATGCCGGGTTCCCGCCGCCGCCGGGGTTCCATCCCGGGACCACGCCGGGAGGATAGCCGGGAACCACGACGATGCCCTCCCAGGTGGGAACATTCACGTCTTCGCGGTAGTGCAGGTAGAAGTCTTCGGGGTCGTACCCGTGATCGGTGGCCCACTCATCGGGACCGTTGGGTCCGCTCCCGAAGCGATGGTAGCGCGCGATGGTGTACTCGAACAGGCGCACACGCGGATTGGTGGCGCGCATGGCGTCGGGATCGATGCGCGAAATGCAGAGATCATAATGGGCGGCGCGCCACGCCTGCTCCGCATCGTCGATGGCGGCGCGTGACAGTGCCGACGCGGTCTGAATGTGCGGGTAGAGCGACGAGGTAATCGGCGCACAGCCGGCGCCGTCGCACTCCTCGCCGAAGGGGCAGGAGAAGTCGGTTACGCAGCCGCCGGCCACGGTGCCGGTATCGGACGGCTCCGAGGCCTGGGAACATGCCACGGCGAGCGCCACGAACAGCGCCGCCGGAGTCCTGATGCCGAACGGAAATCGCATGGTGATACTCTGCTGACCGGGTTACCCGGGGACTGTCGTGCAACGCGCGTGCCGTCGCCGGGGGCGGGGACGCGCCACACGCGCGGGGGGGCGGGTGAGGGGGCGATGTTTCCGGTTGTACCACAAAATCGCTGGTGGTGTCCCGCGCCCCGTGCCTACACTCCCGGGGTGGGGTCGTCGCCGAGCGCGATGTTGCAATCGTCCGGCCTCCCCGTGGCGAATCAAACCAATTGGACCCAAGGCGCGTTCTTTTCGTGTCATCGCTGCGCCGCTACGGCGGCGGCGAACGGTGGATGCTGGACACCGCGGCCGGGCTGCGTGCGCGTGGCCACGACGCCCGCCTGGTGGCCATGCCCGGGAGCGTGCTGGCGGCGCGGGCCCCGGCGCGTGGTATCCCGCTCACCGAGGTCGCCATGCGCGGCGACGTGGATGCCATCGCCGTCACCCAGCTCACCTCGCTCATCCGCCGCACGCGGCCCCACGTCATTGTTCCCAACCTGGACCGCGAGATCCGCCTGTGCGTGGCCGCCATCCACGCGGCGCGCGCACTGCCGCCGCGCCCCGTGCGCCCACGCCTGATACCGCGGCGCGGAAGCGAGTTTCCGCTCAAGGACAAGCGCCACTACCGCATCGTGTACACCATGGAAATCGACAGAGTCATCGTGAACTCGGAGGCCACGCGCGGAAAGATGATGCACGACGCGCCCTGGTTCCGGGAGGAGAAGGCGGTGGTGATCTACAACGGGATCGACATGGCGCCCTACAACGCACTGGCAGCGCGCCGCGACGAAATGCGCAACAAGCTGCGCCGTGCCATCGGGGCGCCTGCCACGGCTCCTGTGTTTGCGCTGGTGGGGGAGCTGCACGAGCGTAAGCAGCAACGGGTGATCATCGAGGCGTGGCCGCGGGTGCTGGAGGAGTTCCCGGAGGCACGCGTGCTCTTCGTGGGTGACGGTGCGGACCGCGAAGCGCTCGAAACTGTGATCGCGGAACGCGGGCTGGAAAACGCGGTGAGAATCATGGGGTTCCGTTCTGACGTGCCCGAGATACTTGCCGGCAGCGACGCCCTCCTGCTGCCCTCGCGCGTCGAGGGTTTCGGCTACGTGCTGGTGGAGGCGATGGCGGTGGGCATCCCCTGCATCGCCTCGCGGGTGAGCAGCATTCCCGAGATTGTCAGGGAAGGCGAGACCGGTATCCTGCACCCGGTGGGAGACACCGGGGCCATCGTGGGCGCCGTGCGCGATGCGTTGTGTGATCCGGCGCGGGCGCGGGCCATGGGCGAAGCCGGGAGACGCGTGGCGGAGGAGAAGTTCACGTTGCAGCGCATGCTCGACCGGGTGGAGACGGTCCTGTTCGACCCACCGACGGACTAGCCGGCAAACAGGTTCACGAGGACGAGGCTCAGGGCAGGCGCGTAGGTGATGATCAGGAGTGCAACCAGCATGAGCAGCAGGAAGGGAATGCTGGCGCCGTAGAGTTTCACCACCGGCTGCTGGAAACGGTACGACGAGATGAACAGGTTCAAACCCACCGGGGGCGTCAGATAGCCTATCTCGAGGTTGGTCAGGAAAATGATGCCGAGGTGGACGGGGTCGACCCCGAAACCCACCGCCACCGGCGCCACCAGCGGCACCACCACGATCAGGGCGGAGAAGATGTCCATCAGGCATCCCACCACCAGCAGGAACACGTTGAGAATCAGCAGGAACGTGTACTTGCTGGTCACGTACTGCTGCATCCAGGACAGGATGTTCATGGGCACTTCGGCGTCGATGAGGTAATTCACGAACCCGAACGAGCACATGATGATGATGAGGATCCCGCCCACCAGCGTGGCACTCTCGGCGATGATCGCCGGCAGCCTGCGCAACGAGATGTCCCGGTATATGAGCACCTCTACGATGAGGGCGTAAAGCGCGGTGACGGCCGCTGCCTCCATCACCGTGAAGATGCCGCCGTAGATGCCTCCCAGCACGATGAACGGAAGCGGCAGTTCCCACGCGGCGTCGCGCACCGCCGCCGCTGCTTCATGCAGCGAGAAGCGCTGCGTTCGCACCCCCTCGCGCCGTCCCTGGCGGACGCTGTAGAGCACCAGCAGCGAAACCAGCAGCAGGCCGGGCAGGATGCCCGCGAGGAAGAGCTTGTCCACCTCCACCTCGGCCACGTATCCGTACACGATCAGCGGCAGGCTGGGCGGAAACAGGAGCCCGATACTCCCCGATGCGGTAATCAACCCGAGGCTGAAACGGTTGCTGTAGCGGTCGGCGAGCAGTGCGGGCATGAGCAGCCCGCCCATGGCCACGATGGTCACGCCGGATGCGCCGGTGAAGGCGGTGAAGACGGCACAGGCCACCAGCGCCACCACCGCCAGGCCGCCGGGGAAGAACGCGCGTGACAGCCGCACCAGACGGTCCGGGGCGTGGCTGTGCGCGAACAGGTAGCCGGCCAGCGTGAACAGCGGAATCGCGACCAGCAGGGGGGAGCCGGCGATGGAGTACATCGACACCGCCACCGAGGAGATGTCGATGCCCGCGGCGTGGAAGAGAAACAGCGCCAGCACGCCGAACACGGCGAACAGCGGCATGCCGAACAGCGCGAGCAGCACGAGCGCGATGATGAGCACGACCAGCATGTCAGAGCTCCTCCGCCGTCTCGGCCGGCTCCCGCGCCAGGAAGATGCCCAGCAGGGTCCGGTAGGTAATGAGCACGAATGCCGCGGGGAGGATCAGCTGTGCCACCCACGTGTGCACGCCGAGGAACGCGATCTCGCCGAATTCGCGTTCGTCGATCACCAGGCGCACGGTGGAGATGGCCAGCAGGTAGGCGGCGATGGCCGTGGCGGAGTAGACGATCACGCGGCGCCCGGGCCGGGAACGGGCCGGCAGCACGCGCGTCAACGCATCCACGGATATGTGCCGCACGCGCGCCGAAGCCAGCGCGGCCCCGCACGCACCCAGCCACAGAACGATGTGACGCATCAACGGGTCCGCCCACAGCAGGCCCGAGTTGAAGAAGTTGCGCAGGAAGATCTGGGTGGCACCCAGTGCGACGAGTGTCAGCAGCAGCAGCGCGACAAAGAGAACCTCTGCGCGTCCGGCGGCGCCGAATAACGCGCCGCCGCGTCCGCGCCGTTCCAGCGCCGCTCGCCCGGCGGCGAGGGCCAGCAACAACAGGAAACCGGCCAGCGCAACTAGGTGGGTTCCATTCACGGGGTCAGTCGGATGCGCCCGCGGCACGGGTCCGGCGGTATTCGGCCACCATGGCGCTCACGCGGTCGAGGAGCTCCCTGGGGTAGAGCACGCCCACGCCCTCGCCCCAGGCGGCACGGCCGCGCTGCACGAAGTCGTTGCGGGCCGCCTCGTCCACGGCCACCACCTGCACGCCCTCCTTCTCGATCTCGCCGATGGCCTCCCGGTTCTGCGCCCGCGTCTTGGCGGTCAGCTCGGCCAGGTGGCTGCGCATGACCTGGTTGACGATGGCGAGGTCGCCCTCGGAAACGCCGGCGAGAGACTTGCGGGTGACGACGACAGCGCTCACGCCGTGGGTGATGGGCATGTCGGCCATGTACTTCACGCGCGTGAACCACTGCAGCGCCACGCACGCCAGCGGCGACGAGTACACGGCATCCACCACGCCGGTCTGCAGCGAGGTGAGCACGTCCGGTGCCGAAAGCGGGATGGGTGTAATCTCGAATGCCTTGAAGAAGATCTCCGCCAGCTGGTCGCCGGACCAGATCCACCACCTGCAGCCCGGCATGTCGGCGGCGCTTTTCACCGGCGTCTGGCTGAACAGGTACACGAAGCCGACGTCGGTCCAGCCCAGCAGCGCGTAGCCCTTCTCATCGAACAGGCCGCGATAGTAGTCGTCGGTGCGTTCCAGCACGGCGTCCAGTTCGTCGAGCGACTCGAACATGAAGGGCAGCTCCAGCACGCGCACCTCGGGAACGATGGCGCCCAGTCCGAAGCCGGTGAACGCCGCGCCGTGGATCTGGCCGTTGCGCATCTTGCGGATGACATCCTTCTCGTCGCCCTGCACGCCGCCCGGGTAGAACTTGAAACCCACGCGGTTGGCGGTCTTCGTGCGCACCTCCTCGTCGATCCTGCGCATGGTCTTCATCCACGTGCTCCCGTCGGGGGCCAGGGTGGCGACCTTGATTTCGGACTGCGGCCTGGGTTGTTTCTGCGCGGCAACGTCCCGCGTGCCCGTGCACAGCGTTCCCACGGCCGCGAGGCATAGCAGCAGGGTCTTAGAAGAGGTCATCGGCTTCTCCCAGCAGGGTTTGCGATCGCTGCCGCGCGATCAGATTCAACAGCCGGTACGGATCATCCGTCACCGGCGGCGAGGCGATCACCCGGTCCAGGACGCTGCGGAACGCGTCGCCGTCCTGGATGCGGTAGAGGTAGTAACGCGCAAAGAAGTAGCGCGGGAGCAGGAAGGAGTCCTGCGCGGCGCCAAAGGCCTTCTCGAAGTTTGCCAGCGACTTCTCAGGGTCGCCCCCGAACATGGGCGGCCGGAAGGCGTACAGGCTTCCGATCATCACCAGCGGCAGCCCCTCGAAGTAAGCCCCGTCCAGCTCGGCGGAGCGCTCCAGCAGCGCGGTCACCTTGGGGATGTCGCGCAGAACCGCGGTGGAATCGAGGTGCAGGGCGATGAACTGGGCCCAGTTGGCCGCGGCCCACACCGCGGCGGGGACGTCCTTCTTCTTCATGTTCGGCAGCGTGGCCTCGAACTGATCGAAGGGAACCGTCCAGTCGACGGCGAGTTTCTTGTTCCTTGCCAGCACCGCGCGTGCGTGGCCGATGCCCTTGAGATAGAGCTGCGACGCGTACGTCGCGTCGGTTTCTTCGAACGACGAGAACGCGTAGCTGAAGTAGAGCATGGACGCGTTGAGGCGCAGGTCGCCGTTGCCCGGGTCGGTGCGGATCAGCCCTTCCATCAGGAACAGGTTGGCGGCGGCGCCGTCCTGGAAGGTGCGCAGGTCGTCCGACTCCATCGCGGCATCACGCGCATTGTTCAGCACCGGCACCATCACGTGGCCCACGGAGAATTTCGCCGTCGAACAGCCGCAAAACGCTGCCACGGCGATGGTGGGAGCGACCAGCATCGCTGAGCGGTTGCGGAGTGCGCGCGTAAACATGCGGCAATAATCGTCAAACCCGCTCATTCGATCAACCACGAATTGGCGCGCCTCAACCGGGGTGAACGACCTGCGCGCGGTGCGCGACGCACGGCGACAGGTGGTGGGATCGGCGCTGCAGCGGGTCGCGATGGTCCGGCAACCCGGTTGTCGGGATGCGCACATGCGCCCGCAAAAAAAAGGACCCTTCGATTCCACGTTGGAAAGAATCGAAGGGTCCATGACCTACTATCGAGATTTCATGGTGCCGAAGGGGGGACTCGAACCCCCACGAGGTTGCCCTCACTGCGCCCTGAACGCAGCGCGTCTACCAGTTCCACCACTTCGGCTGCTGAAACAACTCCCAGCAGGTTGGCAGTAAGAGGTCAGCGACAAAGGAGAGCCAAGAAAACCTTCATCGATGCCTCGGCCGCAGAATAGTGGAAGGGGGTACAAAAGTCAACGCGCGAAACGGGAATCGGGTGGTGGATAAGCTTCTGTAACTATTTGCAAAAACGTTAGTTATGGTGGCGTGCGTCAAAACCCACAAGATATGGCCCCTCTGGTCGGATCCCTACCACCGGCGGGGTCAATCATTATAAGATTAAGTTCTTAAATAAGATACGAACAAGCGCGGACATCTCTCTTCCCCTATACCGGTTAAAATGCGGTACACACTAACTCGTTACAAAGTTGTCGGTTGCAATCGCGGCGACCGCGCCCTAGGCTAGCGCCCGGCCATGAAGATCATCGTCCAGAACAAGAAGGCCCGCCACGAGTTCGCCATCCTCGAGACGTTCGAGGCCGGCATCGCGCTCAAGGGCACGGAGGTCAAGTCGCTGCGCGAGGGCAAGGCCAACCTGCGCGACGCCTACGCGAATATCGAACAGGGCGAGGTGATTCTGCACGGCCTGCACATCAGTCCGTATTCGCACACCTCGGAGCGTCAGCTGGATCCGGTGCGGGACCGCAAGCTGCTCATGAACCGCGCCGAGATCCGCAAACTCATCGGCAAGGTGAAGGAGAAGGGACTCACACTCGTGGCCCTCAAGCTGTACTTCAGCCCGCGAGGCATCGTGAAGGTGGAGTTGGGCCTGGCCAAGGGCAAGAAGCTCCACGACAAGCGGGATGCCATCTCGGAGCGGGATGCCCGCAGGGATCTCGACCGCGTGATGAAGCGGGCCCGCCAGGAGTAGGACCAACAATGGCTTTCGACGCCGCGCGGCCTTTTTTGCTATGTTGGACCGCGAATCGCCGCGACCCCCGGGGGAGCAGGCGATCGTGATCACCATGCCGCGCCTGCTTGTCTTCATAGTCGTCGCGCTGGCGCTTGCCGCGCTTCCCACGCCGACGGTGGCCGATACCACCGCCGAGGTCGTCTATGATGACGGCCGCGCTCCCGAGAACATTCCACTGGTGCGCCTGCCCGATGAGGACACGTGGTTCATGCGCGCCAACGACGTGGCCCGGCTGTTTCGGGCCACCCAGTTCTGGAACGCGTCGAGCCGCAAGATCGTCCTGGGCGTGGGCCGCACGCGCTTCGTGCTGACCGTCGATACGCGGGTCGTGGTGGTGGACGGGGAGCCCAACATGATGCGCTCGTCGGTGCGTTACGACGAGGGGTTCGTCCTGGTGCCGCTGGAGTTCGTCCTGGAAATCGCCTCCCAGCACACCCCGCGCGGCTTCGAATGGGACGAGCGGGAGCGCCGCCTCAGTGTCAAGGGCATCGCCTACAACGTGACCCGCATCACCTTCACCTCGTCGTCGCAGCGAACCACCGCCGCCATCGATCTCACCGAGCAGCTCGTCTATCACGTGGACACGAGTTCCCCGGGGCTGGTGCGCCTGAAGCTGTACGGTGGCCGCATCGACCTGCGCGCCTTCAGCGTTCGCCAGGCGCGGGGTTTCGTGGCCGGTGTTCGCGCCGAGCAGACGGAGCGGGATGCGTACGTCACCATCGACCTCGCGCGCGGCGTGCGGCGGGTGCGGGTGGACCGGGTGGAGGAGCCGCTGCGGCTGGAGGTGATCCTGGAAACCGGGGACACCCCCACGGACGGGGGGACAGGGTACGTGGAGATCGTGGAGGATGGGTCCGGCGAGCGGCGCACGCTCGACGTGCGCCGGGTGTGCATCGACGCCGGCCACGGCGGACGCGACTTTGGCAAGGAGAGCGCCAACGGACTGCGCGAGAAAGACGTGAACCTCGCCATTGCGCTCGCGGTTCGCGACCGCATCCAGCAGGATCTTGGCGTGGAAGTGGTCATGACGCGCGACGACGATCGCACGCTGGGCCTGCTCGAGCGCTCCGAGATCGCCAACACGTCGGGCGCCGACCTGTTCATCAGCATCCACTGCAACGCATGGTTCAACGAGATGACGACCGGTTTCGAATCGTACTTTCTCTCGCCGGCGCTGAGCGAGTCGGAGCGGACGCTGGCGCGTTACGAGAACCAGGCGGGCGGGGTGGCACCCGCGCAGACTCAGTCGGCGGGTGACGTGGACTTCATCCTGTGGGACCTGGTGCAGAACGCCTACATCGCGGAGAGCAGCGCGTTTGCCGAGTACATCCAGAAGGAGATGACCGACCGGCTGGGCATCAAGAGCCGCGGTGTCAAGCAGGCCAACTTCCTGGTGTTGCAGGGCGTGAAGATGCCCGCGGTGCTCATCGAGACCGCGTTCCTCTCCAACCCGGAGGAGGAGGCGCTGCTGGCCGACCCCGATTTTCAGGGGCGGGTGGCCGAGGGGTTGATCCAGGCGATCCGGCGCCTGCAGGAGCGGTACCGCTGACATGGACGATCTCCCGCGCTTTCCAGGCGATCCAGAGCCGGCCATGTCGCGCGGCGGGCTGGGCGTTCGCCACCTGATCGTCATCGCGGTCCTGGCCGTGGTGGTAATGGCCGGGGTGATGTGGAAGCTCACGCGCCGTCCGGCGGAACCGACCCGAGAACCGGCGCCGCGCGAGGTCTCGCGCGTTCCCGAGGGCAGCCGCACCGTCACCCTGTTCTTCGCGGGTACGGATGAACCGATCATCTATGGCGAGTCGCGCGAAGTGGCGGTGGGGCGCCGCTTGGACGAACAGGTCCGCCAGGTCATCGGGGCGCTGATCGCGGGGCCCGAGCGCGAGAGTGGCGTAAGCGCCGTCCCGCCCGGCACGCAATTGCTGGGCGTGCTGCTGGACGAATCCGCCACCACGCTGTTTCTCGATTTCAGTTCCGAACTGGTGGCGGCGCACCCGGGAGGGAGTGCGGCGGAGTACTGCACCATCGCCGCCGTCGTCAAGACCATTGGAGAGAACTTCCCGGAGATCGAAGCAGTCCAGTTTCTGGTGGATGGTTCCCAGGTGGACACGATCGCGGGACACATTCGCGCCGATCAGCCGTTCCGTGTGAGCGACTGGCGCTAGAGAGCGGAGAAACCATGTCCCAGCAACCCATCGGCGTTTTCGACTCCGGTATCGGCGGACTCACCGTGCTGCGCGAACTGCTCGCGCGCCTGCCGGGCGAGTCGTTCGTCTACTTCGGCGACACCGCGCGCGTGCCCTACGGCACCAAGAGCGCGGAGACCGTGCGGCGGTTCTCGCGCGAAAACGTCCACTTCCTGCTGGAACGCGGCGTGAAGATGGTGGTCGTTGCCTGCAATACGGCTTCGTCGCACGCGCTTCCCATGCTGGAGGGTGAGTTCGACGTCCCCATCGTCGGGGTGATCGAGCCGGGCGTGCGCGCCGCGGTCGCCGCCACGCGCAGCCACCGCATCGGCGTGGTGGGTACCGCGGCCACCGTGCGCTCCAACGCCTACCCGACCCGCATCGCCCAGGAGCTGCCCGACGCGGTGGTCATCTCCCAGGCGTGCCCGCTCTTCGTTCCGCTGGTGGAGGAGGGCTGGATCGACAGTCCGCTCACGCGCATGGTGGCGGAGGAGTATCTCAAGGTCTACGCGGGCACCGGCATCGACACGCTGGTGCTGGGCTGTACGCACTACCCGCTGCTCAAAGGCGTCATCGGCGATGTGGTGGGCAAGGACGTGGTGCTGGTGGATTCTGCCGTGGAGACCGCACGCGAGGTGGAGCGGATGCTGGGCCAGCACAGCATCGCGGGTGCGCAAGGCGGGAGCTTTCACATCATCCTGAGCGATACCAGCCCCGCGTTCGCGGGACTCGCGGCGCGCTGCCTGGGGAGAACCGTTCCGGACATCGAACTCGTGTCGGTGGGTTGAGTAACGAGAGGAACAGAATGCGGAAAGACAAACGTGCCCCGGGGGACCTGAGGCCCATCAGCATCCAGCGGGGCTACCTGCGCCACGCGGAGGGCTCCGCCCTCATCGAGATCGGCGAGACCCGCGTGATCTGCAGCGCCACGCTGGACCCGGGCGTGCCCCGGTGGATGATGGGGAAGGGGCGGGGCTGGGTTACCGCCGAGTACGGCATGCTGCCGCGCAGCTCCAAGCAGCGCATCAACCGCGAGGCGGACCGGGGCCGGACCGGCCGCACCCATGAGATCCAGCGGCTGATCGGCCGCTGCTGCCGCGCGGCGGTGGAGATGAAACTGCTGGGGGAGAACACCGTGCTGGTGGACTGCGACGTGATCGAGGCCGACGGCGGCACGCGCACCGCGTCCGTCACCGGGGCGTGCGTGGCGCTGTACGACGCGCTCTCCACGCTCGAGCTCAAGGAGCATCCCATGAACTTCCTGGTGTCGGCGGTGAGCGTGGGCATGGTGGACGGCGTTCCCATGCTCGATCTCGCGTATAATGAAGACTCCGCCGCCGAGGTGGACTTGAACGTGGTAATGGCGGAGAGCGGCGCGTTCATCGAGGTGCAGGGAACCGCCGAGCGTGTGCCCTTCACCACCGAGCAGTTCGAAGCGATGCTCGCGCTGGCGCGCAGCGGCTGCCAGTCTCTGTTCGAAGCGCAGCGCGCCGTGCTCGGCATCGGCTGACAAGGGAGACGCATGGAAATCGTCCTCGCCACGCGCAACAAGGACAAGGTTCGCGAGATCGTGGCGCTCTTTGCCGGCCTCGATATCGAGGTGTCCACCCTGGACGATTTCCCTGAGGCGCCGGCCACCGTGGAGGACGGAGAGACGCTGGAGGCGAACGCCATCAAGAAGGCGAGCGAAGCACGCGACCTCACCGGGCATTCCGCCCTGGCCGACGACACCGGGCTCGAGGTGGAATCTCTCGGCGGCGCGCCCGGCATCTTCGCGGCGCGCTATGCGGGCGAGGAAGCCACCTACCAGGACAACTGCAGGAAGCTGCTGCGCGAGATGCGCGACGTTCCCCCCGGCGAGCGGCAGGCGCGATTTCGCACCGTGATGGCGCTGGCGCTGGCACCCGCGGACACGGCGCGGCTGCTGGTCCACTTCGCCCGCCACCCGGACCTCGGCAAGCCGGGGACCATCGATTGTCTCCTGTCCGAGGGGGTTCTTCCGGGGGAGATCGCGGCCGCGGCGCGGGGCGAATCCGGTTTCGGCTATGATCCGGTGTTCATCGAGCTGGCGTCGGGGCGCACGCTGGCCGAAATGACCGAGGAAGAAAAGAACGCCACCAGCCATCGCTACCGCGCGGCCATCGGCATGCGCGAGTTGTTGTTGCGGTACGAAATGGCACACGAAGGGGAGAAAGCGTGAGCGAACCGATCATCGACATACGGGGCATCGTCAAGCGCTACGGCGACTTCACCGCCGTGGACGACCTGACCTTCTCCGTGCCGCCGGGTTCCATCTACGGCCTGCTGGGGCCGAATGGCGCCGGCAAGTCCACCACCATCCGCATGATGATGCGCATCATGCTCCCCGACGAGGGGCACATCAGCGTGCTCGGTTCCGGCCTGGCCCAGGTGGACCTGGACCGGGTGGGGTACCTGCCCGAGGAGCGCGGTCTCTACAAGAAGATGAAGGTTCTCAGCCTGCTCACCTTCTTCGGCGAGATCAAGGGGCTCTCCCGTCACGATGCGCAGAGCCGCGCCGGCGCATGGCTGGAGCGCATGGGGCTCGCGGACCGCGCGCTCAAGCCGGTGGAGGACCTCTCCAAGGGCATGCAGCAGAAGGTGCAGTTCATCTCCACCATCCTGCACGAGCCCGAGCTGCTCATTCTGGATGAGCCGTTCTCCGGGCTCGACCCGGTCAATGCCACCGCCATCAAGGACATCATCCTGGAGTACCACCGCAAGGGCCACACCATCGTCTTCTCCACGCACATGATGGAGCAGGTGGAGAAGCTCTGCGACCAGATCTGTCTCATCCACCGTGGCCGGGCGGTGCTGTCCGGAACCCTGCAGTCCGTCAAGAAGCAGTACGGCAAGAACGGGCTCGCCCTGCGCGTGGTGGGAGACGGTTCCTTCCTGCGGGAACTCCCCGAGGTTGCGAGCCTGCAGGACAACGGCAACGAGCTCTTTCTGCGCCTGCGCGACGGTGCCGACCCGGACCGCGTGCTGGACGCCGCGCGCGCGCGCCTGCGGGTGACGCGCTACGAGCTGGCGGAACCGTCCATCCACGACATCTTCATCGAACGCGTATCGGAGGTGTCATGAAGGTCAAGTACATCATCCGGCGCGAGTACACCGA
>JAOUHG010000026.1 GCA_029865265.1 Candidatus Krumholzibacteriia bacterium
AGATCGTAGATGAGCACCCGGCCGGCAACCGAACAGATCAGCAGTTGGAGCTTCCCGTCGCCGTAGAGATCTGCGACGATGATGCTGCTGGCGCGGGAGCCGAGCGTGGTGACCTCCCAGGTCATCTTCAGAGCGCCATCGTCCATCGCATACACGTGCACGTGCCCGCTCTTGTCCGAGTAGATGAACTGGTAATCATCCTGACCGGGCGTGCCCACCTCCACGGCGAGCACGTAGCGGTCCGCGATACGGGAGAACGCCTCGATGTCCGTGACCGTTACGGCGTGGCCAGACCCGCATGCGAGCGAGACCGCCATAAAACAGGCAGCGATGACGACACGACTCATGTCCGCTCCTTCCGCGGTTGCCAGCGGCTCCCGCTAGAGTTTGATCTCCTTGACGAGGGCACCCACGTGTTCCACCGACACGTCCAGCAGGCGCCGCTCCTCCGGCTCCAGGGGAATCTCGATGACGCGTTCGACGCCGCCGGCGCCGATGACCACGGGCACGCCCACGTAGAGGCCATCCACGCCGTACTCACCTTCCAGGTGAGCGGCGCACGCCAGCACGCGCTTCTTGTCCTTGAGGTAGGACTCCGCCATGGCGACGGCCGCGGCCGCCGGCGAGTAGAATGCGCTGCCGGTCTTGAGCAGTTCGACGATCTCGCCGCCCGCAAAGCGCGTGCGCTTGACGATGCGGTCGATCACGTCCTTCTTCATCAGAACCGGCAGTGGAATGCCGGCCACGGTGCAGTACCGCGGCAGGGGCACCATTTCGTCGCCGTGGCCGCCCAGCACGAACGCGGTCACGTCTTCGACGCTCACGCCGAGCTCCATGGCCACAAAGGTGCGAAACCGCGCGGAGTCCAGCACGCCCGCCATCCCGACCACGTGTGAGCGCGGGAAGCCGGTGATCTTCTTCATGGTGTAGACCATGATGTCGAGCGGATTCGAAATGACGATTACGAACGCTTTCGGACAGTGCTCGCGAACGTTGGTCGACACCGTCTTCATGACCTCGAGGTTGCGGTTGAGGAGGTCGTCGCGGCTCATGCCGGGCTTGCGCGGGAAGCCGGCGGTTACGATGACCACATCCGCGCCGTTGATATCCTTGTAGTCGTTGGTGCCAGTGAGGTTGACGTCGTAGCCGTCGACGGGCCGCGACTCCATGAGGTCCAGCGCCTTGCCCTGGGGCATGCCTTCCACCACGTCGAAGATCACAATGTCGCCCAGTTCCCGCTGCGCGCACAGGAGCGCGAGCGTGCCGCCGATCTGGCCGCCGCCGATCAACGCAATTTTTCGCCGTGCCATGGGGGGAATCCTCCTTGGATTTCTTGTGTTATTGGGGATGATCGAGAGCCCCGGGCGGCCATGCGCATCTACGCCTTCGGGACGAACCCCGGGGCCGGGTGCGTCGCGGTCCGCCGAGTATACATGCTCCGGCGCGGGCCGGACCAGCGTGTTTTGACGCTGGCGGTGTGCCCCCGGCGCGGCTATACTCTTCGCATGCCCCCATTTCACCCACACCCAGGGGGTTCCCCGTGAAGCATTCCATTCGTTTCCTCGCCGCAGTGTCCGCATCCGTTCTGCTGGGGGCCGCGCTCGTGTCGTGCGGCGACGACGATCCCGCGGCGCCGCCTGCCGACGGGCCGTTCACCGGGACCATTCGCGTGCTCGATAACCGATTCTCACCCGCAAACGTCACCATCGCGGTCGGCGACAGCGTCACCTGGCGCTGGGACGGGTCCAATGCCCACTCGGTCGAGGAAGGCACCTCGCTCACCAACCCCACCCCCTTGTTCGACTCCGGCAACAAGACCAGTGGAACGTTTGGATATCGTTTCACCACCGCCGGTACCTATCCCTATTTCTGCCGCCCGCACTTCGCCGCCGGCATGACGGGTGTGGTCACTGTCCAGTAGGCGGTCCAGGGGCCCCGCGGGAGAAACCCACAATCGCCTGACGATGTCTCCCGCGCGGTTGACGTCAAGTCCCAATGGTTGGTAAGCTTATAACCATCTAAATCCAGACGCGGAGCGTCCGCCCCCGGCTCCGCAGCTTTGACCATCCCGGCCCGGAAAGATCAGGAACCCTCCCATGGTGACGACCCGACATCGTTTGCTGGGCGCTCTGGTACTGGCGCTGGCCTTGACCTCGTGTGGCGGTAACAGCACCGCACCCCCTGCGGACGATGGGCCCGATCCGGTCGGAACCATCACCACGTGGGCCGGAACCGGCAGCGCGGGCTTCAACGGCGAGAACATCGCCCGCCAGCAGATCCAGATGTACTGGCCCAACGATATCGAGTTCACGCCCACGCTGGGCACCTTCATCGTGGACTGGAACAACCACCGCATCCGCCGGGTTGATGCCAGCGGGCGCGTCAACACAGTGCTCGGCACCAACAGTATCGGCGACGGTCCCCCACCCCCCAACGTGGGTGACGACGTGAGTCCTCCGGGATGGCCGGGCCGGGAGTGCGACCTCAACCATCCCACCCAGGTACTCGAGAGACAGAACGGCAAGCTGCTCGTGGTGTGCTGGCACAACCACAAGCTGCGCGAGTGGGATCCGATCACGGGACGCGAAACGGTCCTCGTGGGCCGTGGCGCCGGCTGCACGGGCGACGGCGAGACCGTCTCCTCCCCCAACGTGCTGATGAGCCAGCCACCGCACGTGGTGGAAGCGCCCGACGGCTCCCTCTACATCAACGACCAGCGCAACCATTGCATCCGCAAGATCGACCCCTCGGGGGTGATGAGCACGGTTGTTTCCACGCCGCAGTGCGATCCGCAGGATCCAAACAACTTCTTCCCCGGCGGTTTCTCCGGTGACGGCGGCCCGCCGGCGCTGGCGCGCCTGCACCAGCCCAGCGGTCCCAACCCCAACCCGCCCGGCGGCGGCCTGACGCTGGACGATCAGGGACGCCTCTACGTAGCGGACACCATGAACCATCGCATCCGCCGCATCGATTTCAACGCCGATGTCATCAACACCGTGGTGGGCAATGGGACGGCGGCGTACGCGGGCGACGGCGGCGATCCCCTGCAGGCGTCGCTGAACGTTCCGCTCGACATCTGCTTCGGCCCCGACGGCCGCCTCTACATCGCCGACACGTACAACCACGCGGTGCGCGCCGTGGACTTCGACGCCAACGTCATCGTGACGGTTGCGGGCACCGGGGTGCGCGGCTTTTCCGGCGACGGGGGTCCCGCCACCAGCGCGAAACTGGCACTTCCCTACGGCGTGGCCTTCAACGCGGAGGGACACCTCTTCATCACCGACACCTACAACCATCGCATTCGTCGCGTGAAGATGCACGATTGAGGAGACGACATGAGCAGCACCCGTAGACTCCTTGGTTTTTGTCTGGCGGTCGGCGCCGCCCTGTCGTTGTCCTGCGGTTCCAGCGGCGATTCGCCGGTCGAACCCGCTGACACCACGCCCCAGCCGGGGCACGTCTACACCTGGGCCGGCAACGGCCAGGCCGGCTACGGTGCCGTGGGCAACGCGCCCACGAAAACGCGCCTCTACTGGCCGCAGGACGTGACCGTGGCGCCCGATGGGACCCCGTACGTGCTCGACTGGAACAACCACCGTGTGATCGCGCTGGTCAACGGAACCTTCAAGCTGATCGTGGGCGTGACCAACGGCGACTTCGGCGACCCGTGCGAGGGCTACACCGTGTGCGAGGATGTGGACGCGCTCAACGCCAAGCTCAACCATCCCACCAGCGTCGCCTTCGACCCGGCCACCGGCGAGATGATCCTCGCGGCGTGGCACAACTCGGAGATCTTCCGGCTCAATTTGTCGACGAATCTCATGGATCTGATCTGCGGCGACGGCAGCCGCGGCTACAACGGAGACGAGCAACCCGCGTCCCAGGCGATCACCGACCTTCCGGTCAGCGTGGCATTCGACGCCCAGGGCCGGCTGTGTTTCGCCGATCAGGCCAACATGTGTGTGCGCCAGATCGACGAGAATGGCGTCGTCCACACCATCGCCGGAACACCACCGATTCTCGGCGGCCCCAGCCCCATCCGCCAGCCCGGATTCGAGGGCGACGGCGGCCCGGCGACCTCGGCCAAGCTGTTCTTCGAGGCGGGCCAAGTTGCCGACCCGAGCGGGCGCATCTGCTTCGACGGCACCGGCAACATGTTCATCGCCGACAGCCAAAACCACTGCATCCGCGTGGTGGATACCAACGGCATCATCAACCGTTTTGCGGGCAGCGGCCCCAGCGCCCCGGGCTACGCCGGCGATGGCGGCGACGCCCTGCTGGCCCAGCTGCGTGAACCGCGCGACATCGCCATCGACGCCGACGGCAATCTTTACATCGCCGATACCGGCAACCACGTGATCCGCAGGGTGGACCCGTCGGGCATCATCACTACGGTGGTGGGAACCTATCGTGCCGGCGGTGCATCGGTGGCCCCGATCACACCCGACCAGGTGAGCGCCGAGAACGGCAAGTCCGCGCGCAACGTCACCCTCACGGGTCCGTACGGGGTCGAAATCGATTCCAGGGGACGCCTGCTGATTTCCGACACCGGCAACCACGTGATCCGCATCTACTATCCGAACTGACGCGCACCGCGCGTTACGCAAACGAAAAAGCGCTCTCTCCCCGACGGGAGAGAGCGCTTTCGTTTTTCCTCGTCCCGCCGTGCGGGCACGCTACTTGAGCAGGATCATCTTGCGCGTGCGCGTTTCGTCGAGCGCGGCCAGCCGGTAGAAGTACACGCCGGCCGACACCGCCTCACCACGCCCATCGCGGCCGTCCCAGGTGACGCCGTGCTCGCCGGCCGCGTAGTCCTGGTCGGCGAGTGTGCGCACCAGGCGTCCCGCCACGTCGTAGACGCGCAGGCTCACGCGCGAGGCAACCGGCACCGCGAAACGGATGCTGGTGGACGGGTTGAACGGGTTCGGCTGATTCTGGCCCAGCCACAGCGACGGCTGCACCGCATCCACCCGCACCGGCTCGGATCGCGCCTCGGTGCCGTTCTCGCGGCGAACGATGAGCGTGTAGTCGTAGCTGCGATCCGGCGCCGCGGCCGCATCCAGCAGTTCACCGCTCTGCGACGCGGACACGCCCACCACGACCTCATCGCCCGCACCCGCGCCACGTCGTACCACGCGCGACTCCACCCACGGCCCGTAGGCGGTGAACGCCCAGTCCAGGTTCACGCCGCCGTCCATGCGCCGCGCGTTCAGCCGCTCGAAGGTGATGGTGTTCTTGCCGGGCTTGGTCCACTGCGCCACGTAAGGGATCTCCTTGCCACCCACCTGGGTGAAGTTGCCCCCCACCCACAGCACGCCATCGTGCAGCAGCGCCACCTTGGTCTGGTCGTTGGCGCCGCAGCCCAGAGAACGCCACGCGCTTCCATCCCAGGTGGTGATGAACCCGACCGGCTGGCCACCCGCATGGGTGAACGTCCCGGTGACGTAGAGCTGGTCGATGTCGATCTCGATGCAGCGCACGTGCGACAGGTCGGGACCGCCCAGTCCCTCGCCCAGCGCGCTCCAGTTGCGCCCATCCCACACCGCGATGCGGTTGGCGGGCTTGCCACCCGCGCGGGTGAAGGCGCCGCCCACGTAGAGCTTGCCGTCGTGCTCTACGATGGTGGTCACCAGATTGTCCACACCGCTGCCCAGCCCCTGCCACGTGGTGCCGTCCCAGCGCGCGATGTAGCTCACCGGAACGCCGCCCGCGCTGTCGAAGAATCCACCCACGTACACACCGTGGTCCGTGGCGAGAATTGCGAGTGCGCGCGCGCGCGCGCCCAGGCTGCCGCCTACATCGTGCCACTCGCTCCCGTCCCAGCGCGCGATGCCCTGCGCGTGCACCGCGCCGGCGGAGGTGAACTCTCCCACGCAGTACACGTCGCCGTTGGGCGCCACGCTGATGCCGCGCACGGCGCGATCGGTGCCGTCACCGAGCGGAAGCCAGGTTTCGGTGGGTTCGTCGAAGCGCGCAATGTTCCCCCAGCGCGGATAGCTGCTCGCACCCCAGGGTCCCAGCTGGTCGAACATGCCGCCGGCGTAAATGGTTCCGGGCACCTTCCTGATGACATGCACCAACCCCATGTTGTCCGTGCCGACACCCGTCGACAGCGGGTGCCAGGTGGTGCCGTCCCATCGCACGATGCGCAGCACGGTGACATCCGAAACGGCGTTGAACAGGCCGCCCAGCAGGAGCCCGTCCTGGTAGGGGACGATGGCGTCGGTGTATTCGTTGGGAGCGCCGGCCGACTTGAAGGGATCGACCCAGTAGACGTCGTCGGGGTGGGGCTGCGCGAAGGAGGCACCGGCGGCAGCGATCAGGATGATCGAAAAGAAAACGGCGACGTGTGGGCGAGGCGGCATTGCGTCCCTCCTCCGCAAACATCGTTCCCGCCCGCCGGTCGCCGGGCAGGAATAACCAGCTGAAATCGCACCAAGGCATGTGAATTATACCATTGCACCCCACCCAGGCATCAAGCCCGGAATCGCCCTGCCAGCCTTCCGTTGCCCGCATGCGGCCGGGGTGCTAGAGTGCCCCCGAGCGCCCATGCAGCCCCCGCCAACCACACTCAACCGGGTGACCCCGGCCGTTCTTGAAGCGCTGGGTTCCGCCCTGGGGCCCGGCCATGTGTCCACCGACGGCGAGGCCCTTGCCCTCGCCGGGTCCGACGAGACCGAGGACCTGGTCTTTCTGCCGGAGGTCGTCGTGGCGCCGGCATCCACTGCGGAGGTGGCAGCAGTGATGCGCATCGCCACCGCGCACCGCGTCCCCGTAACCCCGCGCGGCGCCGGAACAGGCCTGTCCGGGGGCGCACTTCCCGTGCAGGGCGGCATCGTGCTGGCAACCCACCGCCTCAACCGCATCGTCGAGATCGACCGCCGCAACCTGATGGCGGTGGTGGAGCCCGGTGTCATCACCCAGGTGTTTCAGGAAGCCGTCGAGGCGGAGGGGCTCTTCTATCCACCGGATCCCGCCAGCCGGGGCAGTTGCTTTCTGGGCGGCAACCTGGCCGAATGCTCCGGTGGCCCGCGCGCGGTGAAGTACGGCGTCACCAGGGACTTCGTGACCGGCATCGAGGCCGTGCTCCCCAACGGCAACATCGTGCGCCACGGTGGCAAGCTGCTCAAGAACGTGACCGGCTACAACCTCACCCAGTTGATCATCGGGTCCGAGGGCACCCTGGCCGTGATCACGAAGATCTACTTCCGGCTGCTGCCGCTGCCCCGTCACCGCACCATGCTGCTCGTACCCTTCGGCGAGCTGGAGTCGTGTGCGCGCGCGGTTCCCGCCATCATGCACGCCGGCATCGTTCCCTCGGCACTCGAGTTTCTCGAGCGCGACGCCATCGAGATCACGCAGGAGCACCTGGGCAAGTCCTTTCCTCACGCGGATGCCGCCGCGCACCTGCTCATCGAACTGGACGGCAACGACGAGACCGCAATCCAGAGCGATGCGGAACGTGTCGCCGAGATCGTGCTGGCCGAGGGGGCGCGCGACGTCCTGGCCGCGGCGGGTGACGCGAAGATGAACGAGATGTGGACCATGCGGCGCGCTGTGGGCACCGCGGTCAAGTCGATCTCGGTTTACAAGGAAGAAGACACGGTGGTGCCACGCGGCAACCTGGTTGCGCTTCTGATGGGGGTGAAGGAGATCTCCACGCGCCACGGCATCCGCACGGTGTGCTACGGACACGCCGGCGATGGCAATTTGCACGTGAACATCCTCAAGATGGATCTCCCCGACGAGCACTGGCGCCGCATCCTCGAGCCGGCCATCCGCGAAATCTTCGAATTGACCGTGGGGCTGGGCGGCCTGATTTCGGGAGAGCACGGTATCGGCTGGGTGCAGAAGGGCTACCTGCCCATCGCGGTCTCGAGCGAGGAAATCGCCCTGATGCGCGCCATCAAGCGGGCCTTCGATCCGGAGGGAATACTGAATCCGGGCAAGCTTCTGCCCGACGGCGACGGCTAGTAGATCGCGTCGCTGACGGGGCTCTTGCTCTCGGGGTGATTGTGGAGGAGATAGTCGATGTCGAGAATCTTCACGGGGCCCTCGAAATAAGCCGCCGTGAACTTGCCGGTGTCCATGCGAATCGCGTCGCACGGGCACGCTTCCACGCACAGGCCACAGAATACGCACTGCAGGATATCGATGTCGAACTTGACCGGGTACTTCTCGACCCCGTCGTGTCCGGTGTCGGCGCCGGTGATCTCGATACAATACGCCGGACACGCGGTCGCGCAGCAATTGCACGCCACACAGCGCGGCGTTCCGTCCGGACGCTGCATCAGCCGATGCTCACCCCGGAAGTTGGCCGGCAGCGGTTTCTTCTGCTCCGGCCACTGGTAGGTGTTCCCCACCCGGTTCAGCCGCAGGTCCGCCATGTTCTTGACGAAGTGCGCGATGGTGATGGTCATGCCGCGCAAAACCTCGCCGAGGTAGGTTCTCTCCCACCAGGAGCGGGGCTGATCGAGGGGTGTGGAGACGACTCGTGTGGCCATGGTGCGGGCCCGTTCCTGCGGGCTTGTTCAAAGTTTCACGCGCTGTTCAATTTAACCCACCCGCCACCAATGTCAAGGCATTTCCCAGGTTACGCTTTGACCCAACCCGCCGGTTGCCCGTATGATGGGCCGGTTGCGCCGCTTCTCCCCACGGAGGAACCATGACCCCCGAGAACATAATTTTCATCCTCGTGCTCGCCACGGCGGGCTACCTCATCGTCAGCCGGTCCATGCTGCTGATCTCCTACCTGCGGGTCGCGCGCGCGGACAACCGGACCGACGATATCGGAGGCCGCGTCGCTCAGACGCTCGTGGTCGGATTCGGGCAGTCGAAGATCCTGCGCGACCGCGTGGCGGGGCCGATTCACGCCGCCATCTTCTGGGGCTTTTTGATCCTGCTCGCCTCCGCGGCCGAGATGATCCTCGAGGGTCTGCACCACGGCTGGTCGCTGAACTTCCTGGGACCCATCTACTCCCTGCTCACCGCCCTGACCGACGTGTTCTGCGTGGTGGTGATGGCCGGGTGTGTGTTCGCGCTGTGGCGCCGCTACATCTCGAAGGTCCGCCGGCTCGAGGTATCCGGAGAAACGACGGAGGCGGGGCTCATCCTGCTCACCATCTTCATCATCGTTACCGCGCTGTTCGTGCAGAACGCCGCGCGGTTATACGCCACCGGAACCGACTTCTCACACGCCCTGCGCCCGCTGTCGGGGCCCTTCGGGACGGCTGTGTTTGCGTTGGCGGAGCCGGGGCTGGTGAAGGTCTTGTTCAAGATCGCGTGGTGGACGCACGCGGTGCTCATCCTCGGTTTCCTCAACTACCTGCCGTACTCGAAGCACCTGCACGTGCTCACCTCCATCCCCAACGTGTTCTTCTCCCCGGTGGGACCGGTCAACCACCTGGAGAAGATCGATTTCGAGGCCGAGGGCGCGGAGTCGTTCGGTGTGGTGGACATCGAAGACCTCTCGTGGAAGTCGCTGCTCGACGGCTACACCTGCACCCATTGCGGCCGCTGCACCAGCGTGTGTCCGGCCAACACCACCGGCAAGGTGCTCGACCCGCGTGCCATCATCATGCAGATCCGCGAGCGCACCATGGACAAGGCACCGCTGGTGCTCAAGAAGAAGCGCGGACAGGAACTCACCGCCGAGGAGCAGTCGGTGTGGGACCGCAAACTCATCGGCGACTACGTTTCTCCGGACGCGCTGTGGCAGTGCACCACCTGCGGCGCGTGCATGCAGGAGTGCCCGGTCAACATCGAGCACGTGCCCGCCATCGTGGGCATGCGCCGATCGATGGTGATGATGGACTCGTCGTTCAACGAAGAGTCTTCCTTCCTTCCCGCCGTGTACGGCAACATGGAGACAAACTCGGTGCCGTGGGGCGGTTTCTCGCAGGCGGACCGGGCCGCGTGGGCGGAGGGCACCGGTGTCAAGACCGCGGCCGAGGACCCCGATATGGACGTGCTGTTCTGGGTGGGATGTGCCGGCTCCTATGACGAGCGGGCGCGCAAGATCACGCGCGCGTTCGCCGAGCTGATGCAGATTGCCGGCGTGAAGTTCCGCATCCTCGGCACAGAGGAGAACTGCACGGGCGACGTGGCGCGCCGCACCGGCAACGAGTACCTGGCGGACATGTTGACAAAAACCAACGTGGAGACATTTCAGCGCTATAGCGTAAAGAGGATCGTCGCCACCTGCCCCCACTGCTTCAACACGCTGCGCAACGACTACCCGGCCTACGGCTTCACCGCGGAGGTGGTCCATCACACCCAGTTCATCCGCGAGTTGATGGCCGAGGGCCGCCTCAAGCTCGACGGGGCCACGCCGGAGACGATTGCCTACCATGACTCGTGCTACCTGGGCCGCTACAACGACGAGTACGCGTCGCCACGCGGGGACCTCTCCGACATCCCCGGCCTTTCGGTACGGGAACCGGCACGCGCCGGCGACCGCGGCTTCTGCTGCGGTGCGGGTGGCGGCCGCATGTTCATGGAGGAGAAGGTTGGCGACCGGGTGAACATCGTGCGCACGCGGGAACTGCTCGCCACGGGCGCAAAGACCATCGCGGCCAACTGCCCCTTCTGCACCACCATGCTCACCGACGGTGTGAAGGCCGACGAGGCGAACGCGGACGTGGTGGTGAAGGACGTGGCCGAGATCGTTCGTGAGCGGTTGCGCCGCGACACGGCCTCGTCTTAGCGCAAAAGAAAGCGCCGTCGGGCCCATGCCCGGCGGCGCAGTCACAACCTCGTCGAAGCCCTCCGCTAGGTAGAAGGAGACCCTTCCAGCGGGCGGCGTACGTTGGAGTCGGCGTCGCGGATGGAGCGCCAGAACTTGACGTTGTCCTCGCCCTTCTTCCACGACAGGTAGACGACGGTATTGTTCTGGATGGAGAAGAAGTCCACCATGCCGCGTTCCTCGTCCTTGAGGATGCAGCCGGTGTCGCGCACGGTGGCGCGGGCTTTCTCGATTTCGGCCTCGACGGCCTTGAGTTCCTGGGTCTTTTCTTCCAGCTCGACCGAATCGCGGCTCGCTTTCTGCGCGCCGCATTCGACGATCAGCTTGAGAATGGCGATTTCCTCGAGCAGCCAGAGGTACCGCTGGCGGTTCCTGCGGATTCTCTCCAGCGTGTTCTCCAGGAAACCGATGAGTGCGTTCGCCTCTTCGACGGTGAAGAACTTGGGGTTCATGTCGAACTCCTTCGACGCGACCGGCGACGCGACCCCGGGGGGGTGGATGCCGCGACCTCTCACGTGGTTGCCAATGCCTTTCCAGCCCTTAACGCTTCTTATCGGGCGCCTGACGCCCTTACACTGCTATACGTAGCCTCATCGTATCCAAAAAGCAAGCGTAATCGCCCGTTGTGCTTTGTGCATTCTTTCACGCTCAACGGGTTGCGCGATCTGTTTCTGAAGTCACCTTAACCATGCACCGCAACGTTCATTCAAGGTAAGGACTTGGATTGACGCACGCGCCGCCGGTCGCTACCCTCAAGCGCTCATGCAGGCACATTCCTCTCCCATCCTGCGCGTCCACCGTCCGTTCGACCTGGGCGCCATCGACGCCGTGGGCTTCGATCTCGACCACACCCTCGCGATCTACGACGACGCGGCCGTCAACGAGATTGCGGCCTCTGCCGCCCGCGGTTTGCTGGTCGAGCGACTCTCCTACCCGCGGGCCATCCTGAATCCGGCGGACTCCATGGAGACGCCGCCCGCGGCACGCACTCTGGCCGCCGATCTCACCCATGGCGCGGTGATCAAGCTGGGCGCCGATCGCCGTGTGCTTCATGCGCGTCACGCACGGCGCTGGCTCGAGCCCGGCGAAATCGAGACGCGATTCGCCGGCACACTCGATGACCGAGCCGGCGGTATCTACTCCGTGTACTCACCCTTCGAGCTTCCCGTGCTGTGGCTGTTGGAGGAACTCGAGGCGGCCGCCCCGCTCACCGGCGCGCGCGGGTCGCGTTGCGAAGACATCCGCCGCATGCTCGACGCCGCCCACACCGGTGGTCTGCTCAAGAACCGCCTGCGCGAAGACCTCCCGCGTTTCGTCGCCGCGTCCCCGGGCCTGGCCGTTGCGCTCGGGCGGTGGGTGTCGGCCGGCAAACGTCTCTTCGTGGTGACCAACAGCGAGCCCGACTTCGCGGCCGGGGTACTCGAACGGGTTATTGGAACTTCATGGCCGGATCTGTTCGATGTGGTGGTGGCCAGCGCGCGCAAGCCGGGCTTCTTCGAGGCCCCGGCTGCGTCACAGGGAGCCGGCGAGATGCGCAGGACCGGTCACGCGCTCGTTATGGAAGGCGGCAGCGCGGCCACGCTGGAGGAGATGCTGGGACTCCGGTCCGGCCGCGTGCTGTTTGTCGGTGACAACGTGCGCAGCGACATCCGTTCGGCGCGTGCGCATGGATGGCACACCGCGCATGTGGCGCCGGAACTCGCCTTCGACGACCGCACCGTTGCCGACGAATGGGGCGCACCCCTCACCCACGGGGGCCGCCCAACGTGGCTGGCACAGTTGCTCCGCGAGGCCGACATCGCGTGCGACGGCGTGATGCGTCTGCTCGCGATCGACCCGGAGACCCCGCTCGTACGGCGCGAGGACAACCCGGCCGGGGCCGAAACCCCTTGACATGGAGCGCTTTCCCCGCGAACATACTGTCCAGTTTTCCAACCCCTTGTGACGGAGTGAGACGATGCATGCACAGCCCGAATTGAGCCGTTCCGCCGCGTGGACCCTGTCCGGCCTGATGACCGCGAGGACGCGCACCCAGTGTGTCGCGCTCGGCGCGGGGCTCGCGCTGCTCTTCACCGGGCTGACGGTCGTCGGGGCCAACATCGTCATCCCGATGCGTCCGGTTCCCATTACGCTGCAGACGCTCTTCGTGCTGCTGGCCGGTGCGGCCATCGGGCGCGGATGGGGGTCCCTGAGCCAGGCGTTCTATGTAGGCCTCGGTGCGCTGGGCCTGCCCGTCTTTGCGGGCGGCGCTGCGGGCCCGGCCATCCTCGCCGGTCCCACCGGCGGGTACCTGGCGTCGTTTCTGGTTGCACCGCTGGTCGTCGGCGCCATGCTGCGGCGATCGTCCGGCCTCGCGTGGCAGATTGCGGCCTTCACCGTGGGCACGGTGGTAATTTTTGCCTTCGGCGTCGCGTTCCTGTCGCTTACCTACACGCACGATATCCGCCAGGCGTTGATGGTCGGTCTGGTGCCGTTCCTGCCCGGCGCGGTCTTCAAGATTGCGGCGGCGACGTCCATCCACCGCTCGTCGCAGGCACTCGTGCGGCACTACCGCCGCGGCCGCAACTAGCTCCCCCTCCGCCCGCCACACCGAAGCGGCACGCATATTGCGTGGTCCGCACCGTATGGATTACCTCGCCCGCAAGACCGTGAGCGCCCTGTCGGCGCTGGCAATTCTCGCGACCGCCGTCGCCTGCGCGAGCTCCGGCGGCGGCGGTGCCGCCGGGGACGGCACCACGGTGAAGAGCCGCGGGCCCCGGGGCCCGGAGCGGGTCGCCTACCTGGAGGACGAGATCGCGCGCTTGCAGGCCGAGCGCGATCGCCTGGCGCAGACCAACGTCGTACTGGAAGACGAACTGCGCTGGGCGCACGACGACCTGAAACTCGTCGAGCGCCAGTTCTCCGAGTTCGAGCACCGCCTCACCGAGGACTTCGGCAAGGCGGCCGCCGTCGCCGCCAGCGCCGAGGCGCGCATCCACCTGCAGAACGCAAGGCAGACGGTCGCGCTGCCGGATTCGTCCATCAAGCACATCACCTCGCTCCTGGAAACGGCCGAGCAGCTCATCCGCACCGGCAATTATCCCGCGGCGCTCTTCTTCGCCGAGCGCGCCAACCACACGCTCCAGGGTGCCGAACGGCGCGCCAGCCTCAACGTCCAGGCCACCACCATGACCGTCATCGCCTCGACCGCCAACGTTCGCGAGGGCCCGGGCCAGCAGTACGAAGTGCGCGCCACGCTTCGCAAGGGTGAACGCGTTTCCTGCCTGGACCTCTCGCGCAACTGGTGCCACGTGGTAACCGTGAGCGGCGCCAGCGGGTGGATTCACGCCTCCCTGCTGCAGTAACCGCGTCCCGGCACGGGCACACCCGTGCCAGGGACATTTCATAGCCACAACAGAATCATGAGAAAGGCACCGCCGTTGGCGGTGGGATCGCCTCAGGTTAGCGCGTAGTGAACGCAGTTCTTCCCGGCGGCCTTGGACTGGTAGAGCGCGCGGTCGGCCGCGTTGAAGAACTCGCGGCGATTACCACGGAAGACGGAAACGCCCACGCTCACCGTGACCTTGAGGATGATGTCGGTTTCGGCGACGCTGAAACGGATTGCCTCGATGGCCACGCGCAACTTCTCCGCCACCTGCTGCACACCACTCTCGTCGGTGTCGGGCAGGAGCACGGCAAACTCCTCGCCGCCGTAGCGCGCCACGATGTCGGTGTCGCGAATGGTCTCGCGCAACACGTTCGCCACCGTTACCAGCAGCTGGTCTCCGATGGCGTGGCCGAACTTGTCGTTCACGCGCTTGAAGTCGTCCAGGTCGAGGAGCACCAGGGCCAGATTGGCGCCGTGCAGGTTGACGCGGGTAAGTTCGGTATTGAGCAGATTCCAGAAGTGGCGGTGGTTGAACAGCCCGGTGAGTCCGTCGGTCACCGAGAGCTTCTCCAGACGGTCGTTCATCTCCTGCAGGGTGTCGTTCTGGCTGTTGAGTTTCTTGTTCTTGTACTGCAGCTCCGCCTGTGACAACGAGATCTTCATGGCCATTTCGTTGAACGTGTCGATCATCATGCCGATCTCGTCGGGCGCCCCTTTGGGGATCTTGACCCCGACGAGCCCCTCGTTGATGCGGTGTGCGCCCAACGCCAGCGCATGAATTGGTTTGAGAATGGAGTGCGCGATGCGCAACGCCGCCAGGATGGCGATGGCCCCGACCACGAGCACGGCGAGCCAGATGCGACGCTGCGCCTCCAGTACCGGCGTCATCGCAAACTTGTAGTCCTCCTCGTAGACCAGCCACCAGCCCAGCTCCTCCAGGCGCACCTTGCTGTGGAATACCGATTCGCCCTGGAAATTGCTGCGGCGTTCCACCAGCACCGGGCCGTCCTGGCGCGTGGGCACCTGCATGGCAAACTGACCGACCAGCAGGGTCTTCGCATTACGCGGTTGCGTGATAAAGCGGCCCTGGTCGTCGAGCAGATACATGTCGCCGCCGGTCCCGAGTTTCACCTCGTTCAGCGTCCCCGTCATCTCGCGCAGATCAACCAGGGCCACCAGCCACGACTGCTGTACCGCCGCGGCCGTGCTGTCCCCGATGGCAACGAAGAGCCACTGGTGAACGCGGCTCTCGCCGAAGAGGGGCCGTGAGGCACCGCTTTCGAAGCCCCTCTCCCCGATCTCTATCCAGACGGCCTCCGCCTCCCGGGCCGCTTCGTCCGGGGTGCCAGCCGTGGCGGCCACCAGGCGCCCGTTGGGCCCGAGAACCAGCAGGTCGCGGTACGCGCTGTAGTTGGGCTTGACCAGCCGCAGAAAGTAGGCCACCTGCGATTCCGCGGCTCGGGTGCCGCCCGCGGACGCGAGCCCCACGCCACCCTGCAGGGTCTCGGAGTCCCCGATCTGCGCCAGCTCCGCGAGCTGGCGACCGTGCCACAGACGCAGCCGGGTCACGGTGGTGGTCAGGGTGGACGGGAAGCGGTCCTTCATCCGGTCGGTGAGGAACTCGCCGGTGCTGTGGGTGGTGGCGAGGCCCACCACGACCGACGTGAGTAACACGCTGCTCGCCACGAGCACCGTGATCTTCGCGGAGAAGCTCTCTTGAATTCTTCTGAGTGCACGGACCATTTCGATGAGCCCGCAGGGGCCTCACCGGTAGAGCAAGAAGAGTACACAACTCCTGATTTTGCAAGGATTCACGCCGGCGGAAAAATGTTCCGGCACCACCGGAAACAAACGGAAAGCGCGGGGACGTCCAGGACGTTCCCGCGCCTTCTGAATCTCCGCCGGGACCGATGCGGTCAGGCGAAGGCGAGTCGGATGAGGGCTTTTTGCTCCAGCGCGTGCGCCTTCGCTGAGCCCGTGGCCGGGCTCGCACTCTCGTAGCGCTTGATGCTGGTCACGTGGCGGTTCTTGACGATCCGCTTGAACCAGGGCCGCAGGTAGGACAGCGGGCCCATGTTGGCCGCTTCCTCCTGCACCCATACGATCTTTGCGTCCTCCGGGTATCGCTTCAACTCCGCGGCCAGCGCCTCCTCCGGGAACGGGTAGAACTGTTCGATGGTAACGATGGCGCGATCCATTGCCCCGCGTGAGGCGCGTTCCGCGCGCAGTTCGTGCGCTATCTTGCCGGAACACAACAGGACGACGCGCACGTCGCTGGCCTCCGTATCGCCCAGCACCGGCCGGAACGCGCCGTCGCTGAACTCTTCCAGCGGCGAACATGCCGACTCGACGCGCAGAACGCTCTTGGGCATGAACAGCACCAGGGGCTTTCGCCAGGAACGAAGCACCTGGCGGCGCAGCAGGTGAAAATACTGCGCGGACGTCGAGGGCTGGCAGACCTGCATGTTGTCCTGCGCGGCGAGCTGCAGGAAACGCTCGATACGCGCGCTGGAGTGTTCCGGCCCCTGGCCTTCGTGCCCGTGTGGAAGCAGCAGCACCAGGCCGGACAGCAGGTTCCACTTGTCTTCACCGGCGCTCACAAACTGGTCGATGATGACCTGTGCGCCATTGGCGAAATCGCCGAACTGGGCCTCCCACAGCACAAGTGCATCAGGAAACTCACGGCTGTAACCGTACTCAAAACCCATCGCCGCCGCCTCGGACAGGGGGCTGTCCACCGCCACGAAGGGCGCCTGGTCGGGCGCAATGTGGGCCACGGGCAGGTAGTCGGCGCCGGTCTTCACGTCGATCAGCGCCGCGTGCCGGTGGTTGAAGGTTCCGCGCCGCGAGTCCTGTCCGGTGAGGCGCACGCGAACACCCTCGGTGACGATGGAGCCAAACGCCAGCGCCTCCCCCATTCCCCAGTCGACTCTGCGCTTGCCCTCGAACATCTCCACGCGCTGCCTCAGCACCTTGGCGATCTTGTGATGCGGGGTGAAATCCGCGGGGACACTGGTGATCGCCTCTCCAAGGAGGCGGATCCGCTCGCGGGGAATCGCCGTCTCTACCTCGAAGCGCGCGTCGTAGCGTCCGCCGTGGTACCGGCCCCAGAACTCGGGCAACTTCCAGAACACGGGGCGCTTCTCGTAGGCCCGCCCCTTCTCCTGCCCCTCGCTCAGGCCGCGCGTGGCCTGTCCCTTCATCTGCTCGATGGTGGCTTCGTCGAGCCCCAGGCGCTGCGCGCACACTTCCCACGCCAGAGGGTGCTTTGCGATCTTCTCGTACAGGAGCGGCTGCGTGATGGTCGGGTCCTCGATTTCGCTATGGCCGTAGCGGCGGAAACCGATGATGTCCACCACCACGTCGCTCTTGAATCGATGCCGGTACTCCGCGGCGACACGCCCCGCCCACCAGATCGCCACCGGATCTTCGGCGTTGACGTGCAGGATGGGAATGGACAGGCGCTTGGCCGCATCCGATGAGAAGCGCGTGCTCTGCAGCTCCTTCGGCTCCGCGGTAAATCCAATGAGGTTGTTCACCAACACGTGGATCGTCCCTCCCACCGTGTAGTGGGGAATGTCCGCGAAGTTCAGCGTCTCCGCGGTGATTCCCTGCCCCGCGAAGGCCGCGTCACCGTGCAGCGTCACCGGCAGGATACGATCCACGCCGCTGGCCCCCCAGCGTTCCTGGCGCGCATAGGTTCGGCCCATGATTACCGCGTCCACCGCTTCCAGGTGCGATGGATTGGTGGACAGGTGCACTTCGATGGCGTGGCCGGAACGCGTTTTGTAGCGGCCGGTGGCGCCGATGTGATACTTCACGTCGCCACTGCCGAGTACGCTGCGCGGATCGACATCTTCGATACCCGCAAATATGTCCTCCATGGGTATATTGACGATGCTCTTCATCACGTTCAGTCGCCCACGGTGGCTCATGGCGATGTAGAGATACTCGGCACCCAGCCCGCCGGACGCGTCCAGAATGCTGTCCAGCAGCGGGATCATCCCCGCAACGCCTTCACACGAGAACCGCTTGCTGCCGACGTACTTCAGGTGCAGGAACTTCTCGAACAGTTCCGTTTCCATCAGCCGTCCCAGCACCCAGCGCGAATCCACATCCGGCTGCCCGGCCTCGATGGTCTCGCGCATCCACTCGACGCGCTCACGGTCCACCATGTGCATGAACTCGAAACCCACCGTGCCGCAGTAGACGCCGGCCAGTCGCTCCACCTCTCCCGGATCACCCAGGGAACGCGCGTCGGTGATGTCTGGATGCTCAATGGTCTGCATGCGGCCCAGCGGATCTATTGAGGCCAGGAGATAGCCCCAGCGGCGGAATGCATCGGCAACGGGATCGGGAGCGGTGACTGGCACACGCGACACGTTCACAGTGCGGGGATTGCTCATCGAAAAAACCTGCTTCGGGAGTTCGTGACCCGCCGGCGACGCACGCTGCGACTCTCGGCGGACACAAAACGGGCTGGCGGCGCAACGGCGCCGACAGCCGGGGCCGCGGTTGCTAACCGCTGGCAGCGCATACAATTAACACAGTGCTTTCCCGCCTGTCAAACCCTGCCGGGGCGTCGCGGGGGGAAGTACGCATACCGTCGCCACCGGAAGAAAAACAAACGCGCAACCTGTTTTAGCACAACGGGATAACTCGCCGAACCATTTTCCCGCTTGATCGGCCCGGGGCCGGGTGCTAAAGTTCATCTCCCTGCACTATGGCGTTCAATTCTTGAGCGCTTGAAAGAGATCCCGGGTTTCGCCCGGGATCTTTTTTTGTCGCACTCCCAACGTCAGGACGCAAATACCTCTTCGATCCCGCGCATCACATCCGGCGTCAGCCTGGGAACCACCTCGAGCGCGCCCAGGTTTTCAATCATTTGCGATCGCCGTGTCGCGCCGGTGATCACGCTGCTCACGTTTGGATTCTTCAGACACCACGCAATGGAGAGCTGCGCGCGTGTACACCCGATTTCGTCGGCCACCCGCTTGAGGCGCTTCACCTTCTCGATCTTCGGCCGCGCCGCCGCTCCCAGGATTTCTTCCCTGAGCCATTCCATCCCCGGATGACTGGTGCGCGTTCCGGCCGGTTCGCCCGCGTCGTACTTGCCGGTCAGCAGTCCGCTTGCGAGCGGGCTCCATATGGTGGTGCCGATACCCGGGTCGTCGTAGAGCGGCGCGTATTCCTTCTCGACGCGCTCGCGGTGCAGCAGGTTGTACTGCGGCTGCTCCATCGCCGGCGCGGCGAGGCGCTCCTGCCGAGCGATCTTCACCGCCGCCTCGATATCGGCGGCACTCCACTCGCTGGTACCCCAGTACAACGCCTTGCCCTGGTTGATCACGTGATTCATCGCGCGCACGGTTTCCTCGATGGGCGTGTCGGGGTCCGGCCGGTGGCAGAAGAGCAGGTCGACGTAGTCGAGCTGCAGCCGGCCTAGGCTGGCATCGGTTCCCTCGATGATGTGCTTGCGCGAAAGGCCGCGATCGTTGGGACCCTGCCCGCCCCAGAAGATCTTGGTGGAGATGACCAGGTCGGAACGCTTCCAGCCGGCGCGGCCCAGCACGTTGCCCATGACGGTTTCGGCCTTTCCGGAGGCGTATGCTTCGGCGTTGTCGAAGAAGTTCACGCCGGCATCGTAGGCGGCAGTCATGCACTCCCAGGCCACGTCCTCCCCCACCTGCGACCCGTAGGTGACCCACGCACCCAGCGAGATCGCGGAAATCCTAAGGCCCGAGCGGCCGAGTTTTCGATACTCCATGTCCACGAAACATCCTCCTGAAATTTGACCGCGGCCGCGGATGGAAGCATTATAGCGGGGGTATTATACGAAATGCGAACCGGAAGGAAAAACCCGCATGCCAGAAACACCTTCAATTGCCGCCTTCGCAGGCAGCCTGCGAACGGGATCGTTCAACCGCAGCCTGATCGCCGTTGCCGCCGACGCGGCGCGCGAATCCGGAAGCAGCGTAACACTGCTGGACCTGCGGGAGTTCCCGCTCCCCATCTACGACGGCGACCTCGAGAAGCGCGAGGGCCTGCCGGAAAACGCGCTGCGCCTCAAGGAGATCCTTGCCGCACACGACGGCTTCCTCTTCTCGCTGCCCGAATACAACGGCAGCGTCACGCCGTTGTTCAAGAACACCATCGACTGGGCATCGCGGCCGGTGGACGGAAAGCCGGGCCTGGGCTGGGCCAGGGGAAGGCCGGTGGCGCTGCTGTCCGCCTCCAACGGCGCCCTGGGCGGGCTGCGCGGGTTGTATCACGCGCGCTGGGTTCTGCAAACCATCGGAATGATCGTCCTTCCCGGCCAGAAGGCGCTCGCACGCGCCGCGACGGCTTTCGACGCAGACGGCGCGCTGGTGGATGTGAAGGAACGCGAGGGCGTCCTGGCGGTCGTCGCCCCGCTGGTGGATATCGCGCGCCGGCTTTCCAGCTGACGCGGGCGCGTCAGACCGCGAACGACTCGGCGCTCCAGGCGATGCCCAGTTCGCTGGGCGGTGCCATGTAACCAACCAGCGCGGATGACGCCACCACCGTTGGACTGGCGAGGTAGCCCTCGCCCCCCACACCCATGCGGTTCTGCCAGTTCCGGTTGAAGGACGTGATGGCGCGCTCGCCGCGCTTGAGCGCATCCGGACCCTGACCGAAGCACGGTCCGCACCACGATTCGCGGATCTCCGCTCCCACCGAACGCAGCACATCGGCCACCGACTCTCCACCCAGTCGCCGGTCGCCCGCCTCGATGAGCCGCTTCACGCCGCCCGAACCGGGAAACACGATAAGCGGAACCAGCGACCGTTCGTATCCCGCCTCGCGTGCGAGCCGCACAACCAGTGCTGCCTGCAGCAGGTCGTCGTAGCTTCCGTTCGTGCAGGAACCGATGAACGCCTTGTCGAACTTGATGCGGTCGACGGCGATCTCCTCGGCGGGAATCGCGTTGCCGGGGCTGAACGGGCGCGCCACCATGGGCACCACGTCGGAGAGGTCGAGCGTCTCATCGATTTCGTAGTGCGCATCCTCCCCGGGGCGCACGCGCGGATACGGCAGTTGCGCCACGCCCCTGGTTGCGAACCAGGCCTCGGTGATATCGTCGGCTGCAAAAATGCCGTTGAGCGCCTCCGCCTCCGCCATCATGTTGGCGATGGTGTTGCGGTACGCAATGGGCAACTGGCCGTTGGCATCCACGAGCTCCACCGACATGCCCTGCGATTGCTTCGCGCCCCAGCGCTCCAGCAACTTGAGCACCACGTCCTTGCCGCTCACCCAGGGCTGCAGCCGGCCCGTGAACACCACGCGCCGCGCCTTCGCCGGCGTGAAGAATATGTATCCGGTGGACCAGCCGAAGCCGAGCGTGGTCGACCCCACACCGATGCCCAGCGCACCATAGGCGCCGTAGGCGCGGCTGTGCGAGTCGGCGCCGGGGATGAACATCCCCGGGTACACCAGCCCCTGCTCCGGAAAGTAAAAGTGAAAGATGCCGTCGCCGGGCGTTGCGTAGTAGGGCTTCTCGATGCTGTGCTTGCGTGCGAACTCGCGGCCGATGTTGGTCTGCTTCTGATCGGACTCGACACCGGTGAACACGAAGTGGTCGTTGGCAATCGCCGCCTGGCGCGGATAGATGGTGTTGCCGCCGGTAATCTCGTTGAAGGTATGGATCGCGAACGGCGCGGTGCCATCGGACGAGGGCAGCAGGTCTGCGTACACGCGCAGCGTCCTGCCGGGCTCAACCCGCGCCGACTTGTCCACACGGTGCGCCCAGGCGATTTGCTCGGTCGTGGTGAGCCGGCGGGCGGTCGCCTCGTCGGGCCACTCGATGGCCGGTGTGTTGCGGGCCGATTCGGCGAACTCGCGGCGGCCGATCGCAAAGATCCCCCCCGTGCGCCGGATCTCGTCCTCCTTGGCCGCCAATGCCACCGGCGTGTAGGCCTTGCACTGGGTTTCGTTGACCAGCGCGCGGGTCTGGGTGTCGTAGGAAAATTCGTCGCCGTCCTGCGCGTCGCGCACCGCCTCGGGCGATTGCACGACTTCGAGACCCAGGTTGAAGGAATTGCGGCGGAAGATGTCGCCCATGTTCTCGCCACAGACGATCACCATCTCCAGGCCGGCTTCGTCGGCGATGGCACGCAGCCCCGCCGGGCTCATCTCGCGCGATGACCCGATGGCGAAGCGGTCTCCCGCGACAACGAACGTCTCGCCGCGGTGTACCCGCGCGCGAAAGTCCGGCATGAGGAAACGGAACGTGCCTTCCTTCCAGTTCTTGTCGAGGGCATCCAGGCTCTCGGACACGCAGTCCTTGGCCGGTGTGATCTGGTCGGTGTCTATGGCGTCGAGTTTCTGGCCGGGACGGCGCGGATCCCATAAGATGAGCGCCTTGCCACGGATGGTGTGGCGTTCGGTATCGTTGCCCGGAGCGGTCGAATCGACCGATGGAATCTGGTCCAGCGAAACCCCGGGCTTCAGTTTCGCCGGCCGCATGCGGTGAACATCCTGTGTGGCCATCATCCCTCCCGCGTTACGGCCCGCCCGCAGTATACACAAACACCCGTCAAATTGGTATTGCCGCCATTGAGCCGCGGCGTCGCTGTCATTATACTCCGACGCATGACTCGCGCTCCCGCCGACATTCGCCCGCCTGGCGCCGGAGGCGTGGTCCTGGTCTCGTGTTACGAGCTCGGTCATGAGCCTCTCGGCCTGGTGGTGCCGGGCGCGGTCCTTGCGCGCGCGGGAATCGAGGCCCGCCTGGTGGATCTCGCCGTGCAGCCATTCGATGAGTCGGCCTTCGCGGGCGCACGGCTGGTGGCGATATCGGTGCCCATGCACACCGCGCTGCGTCTGGGTGTGCGCGTCGCCAGGCGCGTGCGCGCCCTCAACCCGGACGTCCACATCTGCTTCTACGGACTCTACGCCGGCCTGAACCGCCGCCACCTGGTGCCGGACCTTGCCGACAGCTGTCTCGGCGCGGAGTACGAGGCGTCCCTGTGCGAACTCGCACTCGCCATTGTGCCGGCCGCGAACCCGCGCGCGGTAGAACCTGTGCCTGACGCGGATGCCGGCATGCGCTCCCCCGGGCGCACCCTCGTGCAGCGCCCGGCGCGCGACGCCATCGCCCACCGCGATCACTACGCGCGACTCGCCGTGGGCGAGGACCGGTACGAGGTGGGATACACGCAGACCACCCGCGGTTGCAAGCACCTGTGCCGCCACTGTCCGCTGCCCCCGGCCTACGGCGGTTCGTTCTACGCGCTCCCGCCCGACGACGTGCTGGCGGATATCGGCGCGCTGGTTGCGCGCGGTGCGCGCCACATCACCTTCGCCGACCCGGACTTTCTCAATGGTCCCGGCCACGCGCTGCGCATCGCGCGCGCCATGGCCGGGCGCTTCCCGGGCGTGACCTTCGACTACACCGCCAAGATCGAGCACCTGCTCAACCACGAGCGCGTGGTCGACGAACTGCAGGAGCTGGGTTGCATGTTCGTGGTGTCGGCGCTCGAATCATTGAACGACACGGTCCTCGCGCACCTGCGCAAGGGTCACACGCGCGACGACGCGCTCGCTGTGATTCGCCGCTTCCGCTCCCGCCGGCTTACCCTGCGCCCCTCGCTGGTTCCGTTTACGCCGTGGGAAACACGCGCCTCCCTGGCCGACCTGATGGACATGGTGGACGCCGAGGACATGGTGGCCAACATTGATCCGGTGCAGTACGCCATCCGTCTGCTGCTGCCGGAGGGGTCGCTGCTGCTCGACGACGAGAGCATGTCCGCCTGTATCGACGGCTTCGACCCCGCGATTCCGGCGTGGCGCTGGCGCCACCCCGACGCGGCCATGGACGCGCTGCAGCGCGAAATCGCGCGCCTGGCCGAGGAGGCGTCGCGCACCGGCGCGCCCATAGCGGACACCTTCCGCCTGATCCGCGACCTGATCACACCCGGCGCGGGGGCGGTGATGGTCCACGCCGCCGGTCCGGCGCCGCGCCTCACCGAGGACTGGTTCTGCTGAGCGGAGCCCACCGGGGGTCAGTTGGACTCCCTGCCGTTCTGACTCTGGACGCCTTTGCGGGGCGCGCGGTGCAACTGGCACGGGCGACGCCGGTCCTCCGCTCATGGTCCTCGCGCGAAACATTTGCAATCGCGCTGCGGAAATCGCGTCGGACCGGCATCGCCCGTGCCTCCCCGGCCCACAACGTGCGCCCTTGCCGGATCGCGCCCCATTGCCTATCATGAGCCCACCATGGAAGACATCAGTTTGAACTTCGAGCTCCCCGGCGGCCGTACCCTGCGCATCGACGCATCGCAGTCCGCCATGCACCCCGAGCAGTGCACCTTTCGCGCGAGTGAGCCCCTCTACCCCGACGCGTCGGCGTTCTTCGGCGAACGCGAGCATTCCCGCGGCTCCGCGCTCGTCGACCGCCTGTTCGACATCGAGGGGGTCAACGAGATCCTGGTCAACAACGACGTCGTGCGCCTGTCGCTGGTGGGAGACGCCGACTGGGACACGCGCATCCCCGAGGTCGGCATGGCCATCCGCGACGTGCTCGCCTCCGGGGCGCCGCTCATCGCCGAGGAGGTCCGCGCGGGACAGCTGGCTCCAGAGGAACTGCGCCGGCGTGTGCAACAGGTTCTCGACACCATGATCAATCCCGCGGTGGCGTCTCACGGCGGGGTGGTATCGCTTCTCGACGTCAACAACAACACCGTGTTTCTAGAATTTGGCGGCGGCTGTCAGGGCTGCGGCATGGTGAGCGTCACCCTCAAATATGGCGTGGAGCGCGCCATCCGCGACGAGGTTCCCGAAGTGGGCGAGATCCTCGACACCACCGATCACGCGTCGGGACGCAATCCGTACTACGCGCCGTCGTCCAAGTGAACGACGCGCAATGAAACCCCGTCTGCTGCTGCTGGTCCCGACCTCGACCTACCGCGCCGAGGCCTTCGTGCGCGCGGCAAAGCGCCTTCCCGTCGAACTCAGCATCGCGTCGGAAACGCCCAGTTCGCTTGAGCACCTCGACCCGGTGAGCCTCCCGGTGCTCGACTTTGCCAATCCGTCCCGGGCCGCCTATCACGCGCGCGCGTTTGCCGCCGCGCACCCGGTGGACGCGGTGGTGGCGGTGGACGACCGCGCCACCCTGGCGGCGGCGGTGATCGCCGAGGCCCTGGGGCTCCCGCACAACACGCCCGACGCGGTCCGTGCCGCGCTCAACAAGCACCTGGGACGCCTGCGCATGCGCGCGGCCGGGTTGCCGGTGCCGGACTTCCGCCTGGTTCCGGTCGCGTCACCGGAGGACGCGCTGCCGGGACTCACCTTTCCGTCGGTGCTGAAGCCGCTGGCCATGGCGGCGAGCCGGGGCGTGGTTCGGGTGGACCACCCGGCCGCGTTGCTGGACACGTGCCGCCGCCTGGCACCCATGGTGGCGGCAGAGTCGCCCGCGTACGACGCGGTGGCGCGCGAGAACCTGCTGGTGGAATCGTTTGTGCCGGGATGGGAGGTTGCGGTGGAAGCCCTCGTCACCGACGGTGTGGTTCACGTGATGGCGATCTTCGACAAGCCCGATCCCCTGGAGGGGCCGTTCTTTCCGGAGACGATGTACGTGACGCCGTCGCGTCACCCGCAAGCGGTCCAGGCAGGTATCGTGGAGATGACGCAACGCGCGGTGGCCGCCATCGGAATCACCCACGGGCCCGTACACGTCGAACTGCGCGGCCACGGCGACACGGTGGTTCCCATCGAAGTGCACGCGCGTTCCATCGGCGGGCTGTGCTCGCGTGTGCTGCGCTTCGACGACGGGCGCACGCTGGAGGACGTGATCCTGCAGCACGCAATCGGCATCCTCGGCACGCCGCCGCCCCCGCCCGGCCACGCCGCTGGCGTGTGGATGATGCAGTCGCCGCGGCGGGGCGTCTTCGTCGACATGCGCGGGACCGCCGCCGCGTCCGAGATCCCCGGCATCGAAGAGATCGTCGTGAGCGTACGGCCCGGCCAGCGCCTCGAGCCCCTCCCCGAAGGCTTCCTCTACATGGGTTTCATTTTTGCGCGCGCGGCAGATCCACACGCGGTGGAATCCGCCCTGCGCGCGGCCCACGCCCGCCTCGATCCCCTCGTCGACGACGCCGAATCAGTGGCGGTCTGAGCGCGCCGCGGCCACCGCGTCCCGCTCGAACACGTTCTCCCGGTAGTAGTGGCGTCCGCGTGACGCCGCGGCGAGCGACGCGATTGCATACGCCGGAATGAAGAACAGCCCCCAGCGTTCGCATTGGCGCACGTGGGCGCGCTCGTGCGCGCGCGTTCGCTCCAGGCAGCCCGGATCCCGCCCCAGCACCACGTGACCCAGCGTCATGGCCGCGGCGCCGCCGCGCAGGGGCACCATGTACTTGAGAATGAGTGTGGCCGCGCCGCCGTGCGCTTCGATCACGCCCGCCACCCCCCGCGCGCGCCCGCCGCTGAGCAGGGCGAGGGTGGTGAGCAGCAGGCCGGCGAGCGTCACCGGCAGCGCCCACAGATAGGCGCCGGCGCGTCCCGCTACGTGCCAGGCCCTCATCGCCCGCGTCCCCGGGTATCCAGCACCGCCAGGTGGCCGCTGCCGAGGTGCGCCATCTGGCGCTCGATCCACCAGGAGCGGCGCTGCACGTACGTGGTGGGACGATCGACATGGAAGCGGCGCGGGCTGGGAAGCACCGCGGCCAGCAGCGCCGACTCGTGCCGGGTCAGCCGCGACGGCTTCTTGTCGAAGTAGCGGCGCGACGCCGCCCCCACCCCGTACACACCGTCACCGAACTCGGCCACGTTGAGATACACCTCGAGAATGCGCTGCTTGGGCCAGGCCAGTTCGATGAGAACCGTGAACCACGCCTCCAATCCCTTGCGCGCGAAGTTCCGGCCCGGCCACAGGAACAGGTTCTTGGCCACCTGCTGGGTGATGGTGCTGGCCCCGCGCATGCCGCCGCGACGCCGCTTCTGCTCCATGGCCTTGCGAATGGATTCGTAGTCGAAACCGGCGTGCGCGAGGAAGTTCTGATCCTCGGCGGCGATGGCGGCGAGCCCCATGCTCGGCGCAATCGCGTTCCAGTCCGTCCACTGGTAGACAATGGGAACGCGGCGCGACGGAAACATCACACCGGCCGCGCGCCGCTCCAGCATGAACGCGCTGGTCGGCGGGTCGACCCAGCGCAGCATGACGACCGGCAGCAGCGTGGCCGCCACGAACACCACGGCGGCGACGGCGACAAGCCGCACAACACGTCTCGCATTCACGCGCGGGATCCAGCGCCGGCGGCCGCTGCTCACGGCGTGTCGTCCACGAGGTCGGCCGCGCGCTCCGACGGCAGCGCCAGCATGTCGAAACCGGCCCGGCGCGACACATCCGCGGCCGCCACCGCCTCCCCCACCGGGTCCGCTCCGCCGAGAAATCGGCGCATCACGTAGCCGGCGCCGGCCAGCACGTCGTAGAGTTCCCCTCGCTCTGCGGCGTCGAGCTTCTTGTGAACCTCACACACCACCACCGGGCGGAATTCCGCCAGCAGCCCGCGCATGGAACGCAGCACGTCCTTGTCGTAGCCCTCGGCGTCGGTCTTGATGAAGGACAGCCTCGGCAGGCGCTCCGCGAAGTGCGCGCGCAGGTAGCGCTCCATGTCGCGCCCTTCGACTTCCAGCGGGTAGCGATGCCCGTGGCGCTGGTTGTGCAGCCGCGAGAGGTTGCCGCCGTTGCCGAACGACGCGTCCCAGTAGTGGAACACATAGCGGCCGTCGGACTCGGTGGCCGCAAAATTGAGCGGGGCGATGCGGGTGCGGCCCGGGTTGAGGGCCGCGTTCGCCTCCAGCACCTTGAAGACGTACGGGTTGGGCTCGCACGCGATCACCAGGCCGCCGGCGCCGCAGGCGAGCGCCATGGGCAGCGCGGTGTCGCCGGTGTGGGCCCCCACATCGATGGCGGTGTCCCCCTCGCGGATGAAGCGCCTGAGCCCGTCCACGTCGGCGGGCGCGAACGACTTGGGTCGCTCGAAGGGGTGGAGCCACTGGGCGTATTCCACGGTCCCGTAGCGGCCCAGGTCGAACCCCCGGACCTCGAACCCGTACTCGCGAAACGTCCGCCGGTCGCGGTGCCGCTTCAGGCGCCTTGCGACGTATCCCAGCATTCCGCCGATCACCCTCCTGTCCGTCCTGCAACGGCCGGCGCAACCCCGTACCCGGGCCCGCGTTTTGCCTCGTTTCCGGCGTTGCCACCGGTCCACCTTTGGCCTATATTACGGTGCTCCCCGCCCGGGGTGCAATCAGGGCCGTCGGTCGGCCCTTCTTTTTAGTACAATACTCCACAACCCGCGCTCGCCAACGCCGGCGAACGGCACGCGCCCCCAGGGGCGGATCGGAACCAGGACCATGGTCAACCAGAAGCGTCGCAAGGACGTCCGCAACATCGCCATCATCGCCCACGTCGATCACGGCAAGACGACGCTGGTCGACGCGCTCCTCAGGCAGAGCGGCGCGCACCTTTTCAAGGAGGGCGAGGTCACCATCCTGGACTCCAATCCGCTCGAGAAGGAGCGCGGCATCACCATCTTCTCGAAGAACGCGTCCTTCAAGTACAAGGACCTCACCATCAACATCGTCGACACCCCGGGGCACGCCGATTTCGGCAGCGAGGTGGAGCGCATCCTGCGCATGGTGGACGGCGTGCTCCTGCTGGTGGATGCCTTCGAAGGCCCCATGCCGCAGACCAAGTTCGTGCTCAAGAAGTCGCTGGAGCTGCACCTCAAGCCCATCGTGGTCATCAACAAGCTCGACCGGCCCCACGCGCGCCCGGACGAGGTCGCGAGCCTCACCTTCGACCTGTTCTGCGAACTGAACGCCACCGACGAGCAGCTCGACTTCCCCATCGTGTACGCGTCGGGGCGCCAGGGATACGCCACCCTCGACCTGGACGAGCCGTCCAGCGACATGAAGCCGCTGCTCGAGACCATCGTGCACCGCGTGCTGCCGCCGGTGGCCGACTTCGACCAGCCCTTCCAGATGCTGGTCACCATGCTCGACTACGATTCGTACGTGGGGCGTATCGCCAACGGGCGCATCGCCCACGGCATGATCAAGATGGGCGCGCCCATCGCGCTCATCAAGCGCGACGGCACCATCGTACGCTCCAAGGTGACGCGCATCCTGCGCTACCAGGGCCTGCACCGCATCGAGGTCAAGGAGGCACTGGCGGGTGACATCGTCTCCATCGCGGGCATCGACGACGTCCACGTGGGCGAGACGCTCGCCTCGCCGGAGCGCCCCGAGGCGCTGCCTCTCATCAAGATCGACGAGCCCACCATCTCCATGTTCTTCTCGCACAACACCAGCCCGCTGTCGGGCCAGGACGGCGGGCGTTTCCTCACCTCGCGCCACATCCGCGAGCGCCTGGCGCACGAGGCCATGATCAACGTGGGTATCAAGGTGGAGGACGCCGACGGCGGCGAGCGCTTCCGGGTGGCGGGCCGCGGCGAGCTTCACCTCGCCATTCTCATCGAGACCATGCGCCGCGAAGGCTACGAAATGGAGGTCTCGCGCCCGCGCGTGATCCTCAAGGAGACCGACGCGGGGCTGCTGGAACCGGTGGAGGAGGTCGTGGTGGAGGTGGACCCCGGCTACGAGGGGTCCGTCATCGACGCACTCGGGCGCCGCAAGGCGGAGATGCGCTCGATGATCAACAGCGCGGTGGGCACCATCCGCATGGAGTTCATCGTGGCCACGCGCGCGCTCATCGGTTTCCGCAACGAGTTCCTCACCATGACGCGCGGCACCGGCGTCATGTACCAGAACTTCCGCGAGTACCAGGAGTACAAGGGTGAGATGCCGCACCGCAACAACGGCGTGCAGATCGCGCTGCATCCGGGCAAAGCGGTCGCGTTTGCGCTGTGGAGCCTGGAGGAGCGCGGTGAGATCTTCATCCACCCCGGCGACACCGTCTACGAGGGAATGATCATCGGCGCCAACAACAAGGGTTCCGACCTGGTGGTCAACGCCATCAAGGAGAAGAAGCTCTCCAACATGCGCTCATCGGGTGCAGACGACGCCATCCAGCTCACCCCGCCGCGCGAGATGACGCTGGAGTTCGCGCTGGAGTTCATTGCCGACGACGAGCTGGTGGAGATCACACCCAAGTCCATCCGCCTGCGCAAGAAGATCCTCAACGAGCAGGTGCGCAAGGTCGCGTCCAAACGGCCGGCCACGGTGTGAGCCGGCGGCCGTCAGAAGTAGACGCTCAGACCGAATCGCACCGCCGAGGTCAGACTGGTCGACCAGCCCTCGCGGTTGGATTGACGTGAGACGAGGGACCCGTTGACGTTTGACTCCATGCTCTCCGTCTCCGAGAAGTAGTCGAAGCCCGCAAAGTACTCGGCATGCAGACTGATGACGCGGGTCGCAAACCACTCTGCACCCAGCATGGCATCGGCGCCCACACTCCACCGCTTGCTGGTTATCTCCGATGACAGGCTGTCCCCCCGGCTTGTGTTGTAGGAGGAGTGGGAGTAGTTGAACGCCGGTCCAATACCCCAGTAAAGCACGGCGTCGGCATGCGGATTGATGTAGCGCTGGTAGGCGAGGATCAGTCCCGTACTCCAGCTGTTGGCGCCATCCACCTGGTCAATATCGCTGTGGTCCCGCTCGCTATCCCCGGCGCTGGCACTGATCCCCGCTCTGAAGGCGGACTTCTGGCTGAAGTGCCGCTTCAGCGACACGCCTCCAGAGTAGGAATTCACCGAGATGAACTGCCCCTCGATGCCAAACTGCAGCGCCCAGGCGCCGTCCTCGAGTGAGTTGGCGCGCTGGGCGGCGGCACCGCTGACAGCCAGCGCGACCACGGCCAGCGCGACCACGATGGCCTGAAGCACGCGTTTCATCAGAATCCCCTTTCGTTTTCAGGAGGCCAGTTTCAACCCGAGGATGCCGGCGAGGATGAGTCCCACGAAGAGGAAGCGCGCCAGTTGCGCGGGTTCGCCAAACACCAGGATTCCCAGCACGAACGTCCCCACCGCCCCGATGCCCGTCCACACCGCGTACGCCGTCCCGATGGGCAGCACCCGCTGCGCCAGGAACAGAAACCAGCCGCTCAGGAGGATGCACACCACCGCCAGCACGATGGCCCACACCCGGTGCGCGGGATTGGCGGCGAGCTTGAGTCCCATGGGCCATCCCCACTCCATGACTCCGGCAATCACGAGATACACCCAGGCCATGCGGCACTCCTTGCAGGAAACCTGCGGGTAGTCGGGACGGTCAATCGGGCTTGCGCAGGCGCGCGCCCAGCATGACGCCGATTCCGCCGATGATCGGGTTGAGAATGGTCACGACCGGCGGTTGCTGCGCCTTCATCATGGCCTCGGTGTTGCCGACCTCGCCCGTGCGCACCTCGTCCGACGGGGGTGCGTTCAGGGTGGGGAGCGCCAGCACCACGCCGGCCACGACCACCACGATGGCCAGGATGAACGGCGCGCGCCGCGAACGGCCGAATGCAACCGCCACCCAACCCCCCGCCATCGCCGCGACCGCGCTCAGCACGGTGCTCACCACCAGCCAGACGCCGGATACGTTGTAGGAACCGGCCTGAAACGCGCGCTCTGCACCCATCGCAAAGTATGCAACCGTGAATGTGGCCATGACGGCCACCGCCATCACGGCGTAACCCAGAACAACGCCGCCGATGATCCTGCCCATGACGACCTCCTTGTCACCCTGCGCCTATCATACACCCGCTAGAGCCAGCGGCGAACCCGGGAACGGTAGGACCGGTACGCGTCGCCGAAGTGGTCGGTGAGGAACTCCTCCTCCGACAGGATGAAGCGCTTCTCGATGATCGCCGCAAACAGGAACGGCACCACGAGCGGCAACGCCTCGCCCCCGCGCAGGCCCACACCCAGCAGCATGAGCGTCATACCCAGGTAGATCGGATTGCGGCTGACGCGGAACATCCCGCCGGTCATCAGGGTTCCAGGTCCCTTGAACGGCTTGAGCGGCGTTCCGGTGCGGTGAAACGCGGTCACGGTGGTTACAAACAGAACCAGTCCCGCCCCCATGGACGCCCAGCCCAGAACGCGGGCGAACGCCGGCAGCCGCACCACGTCCGGAACGAGACGCTCCACGAGCACGATGAGACAGAGGGCAATGGCAAAGTACACCGGGGGAACCAGACGGGTCGGCCGTGGTCGCATGGCCCCCCTACGCCCGGCCCGCCCGCACACCCTCTTCGGACAGCGCGGCGATGACGGCGTCGTGCAGGAGGCCGTTACTCGAGAGCAACGCCCCGCCATGAAGGGTGTCCTCACCCCGGAAGGAGGTGGAGCGCCCGCCCGCCTCCTCCACGATGATCTTCACCGCGGCGATGTCCCAGGGTTGCATCTTGGGATCGATGGCGATCTCGCCCGCTCCCTCCGCCACCAGCATGTGCTGGTAGAAATCGCCGAAACCGCGCGTGCGCAACACGCGCCGGAAGATCGGTTGCAGGCGTTCCGGCGGCGCCGCCTCGGCGCGGCCACTCAGATCCGCGTGAAAGAGGTGTGCGCGGGACAGGTCCTTGATCGCAGAGACGTGCAGACGCTTCCCGTCACGAAACGCGCCCACGCCCCGGGCTGCCCGCCAGCGCGCGCCCAGTGCCGGCGCCGAAACCACGCCCGCGACCACCGTGCCGTCCTGTTCCACGGCGAGCAGCGACGCAAACACCGGAATGCCGCGCACGAAGTTGCGCGTGCCGTCGATGGGATCGATGATCAGGCGCGCACCGCTGGTCGAGGGGGTGTCTTCCTGCTCCTCGCCCAGCACGCCGAGCCCCGGCCAGCCGGACGCGACCACGTCGCGCGCCATGGCCTCGATGGCGCGGTCGGCCTCACTCACCGGCGAACCGTCGGACTTGTCGTCCACCTGCAGGCGCGGCTCACCGAACCAGCGCAACGCAATCGCGTCCGCGCGGTCGGCCAGATCGTCCAGCAACCCGGCCCAGCGGGCGATATCGGTGTCAGGTACCTTGGACATCGGTCCTCCTCAGTTGGGTATGCCCAGTTGGCTGAGTATGAATGCATACTCGTAGGCGGTGTCGTGCAGGCGATCGTAGCGCCCCGACGCTCCACCGTGGCCGCCGGGCTCCAGCTTGGTGCGAAACAGCAGCAGATTCCCGCCCGTCTTGCTGGCGCGCAGCTTCGCCACCCACTTGGCCGGTTCCCAGTACATCACCTGGCTGTCGTTGAACGAGGTGCGCACCATCATGACCGGATATGGGTGACGACCCACGTTGTCGTAGGGCGAGTAGCTCTTCATGTAGTCGTAAGCGGCCTTCTCATTGGGGTTGCCCCATTCCAGGTACTCCCCGGTGGTCAGCGGGAGCGTGGGATCCAGCATGGTGTTCATCACGTCCACGAAGGGCACGGCGGTAAGAACCACCTTGAAGAGTTCCGGCCGCATGTTGACCACCGCACCCACCAGCAGCCCGCCCGCGCTGCGGCCTGTTATCGCCAGTTGCTCAGGCGACGTGTACCCCTTCTCGATCAGGTACTCGGCACACGCGATGAAATCCGTGAACGTGTTGTGCTTGCTCATCAGCCGGCCTTCCTCGTGCCAGCGCTTCCCCATTTCGCCACCGCCGCGTACATGTGCGATCGCGAAGATGACGCCGCGGTCCAGCAGGCTCAGCCGGTCCGAGGAAAACCAGATGTCCAGCGAATAGCCGTACGACCCGTACCCCAGCAGCAACAGGGGGCGGTTGCGGGGCTTCCTGTCGCTCCGGTACACCAGGGACACCGGAACAAGGGTGCCGTCGGGGGCGCGCGCGTGGACCCGCTCCGACCGGTACTTGTCGCGGTCGTAACCGAGCACCGGCTTCTCCTTGAGCAGCTCGAAGCTGCGTGCCTTCATGTCGTAGTCATACACCGACGCCGGCGTAACGAAGGACTCGTACACCAGACGCAGCTTCTCGGTCTTGAACACCCGGTTGTCACCGAGTTCCACGTAGTAGACCGGCTCTGGAAACGCCACATCGTAGGAACGCCCCGACCGGATGTCCGCCACCCGGATCCTAGGCAGGCCGTCCGCGCGCTCGGTGATCACGTAGTAGCGGTCGAAGCAGTCCACGTCTTCGATCATCACGTCCTCGCGCTCCCCCCACACCTGCTCCCATCCGGCCTCGTCCGGCGATGACACCCGTGCCGTGACCAGGCGGAAGTTCGGTCCGCTGTCGTTGGTGCGGATGAAGAATCGCTCGCCGGAATGGTCCACGTAATACTCGTGCCCCTCGCGGCGGCCGGCGAGGGACATCGGAGCCGCGTCGGGCGCCGACGCCGCCATGTACCAGACCTCGCTGGTGGTCGAGCTGGCCGCGACCAGAAAAACATACGCGCCGCTGCGCGAGCGCTGCAGGTAGAGGTCGTAGAGTTCGTCGGTCTCCTCATAGACGAGTTCCGGCGGCGCGGACCCGGCCACGTAACGGTAGAGCTTGTGCCAGCGCTTGGTCTGGGGATCCTCCTGGATGAAGAACAGCGTCTGGTTGTCCGCCGCCCATACCACCGCGGATACACGCTGGGCGATGTCGGCAATCAGTTCGCCGGTGCGGAGGTCCTTGATGTGCAGCACGTACTGGCGAAAGCCGGTGGTGTCGGTGGTGTACGCGAGCAGGGCGCCGTCGTCGGTGGCTTCGCGGTCGCCAATGCGGAAGAACGCCAGCCCCTCCGCCATCGTGTTGACGTCCAGCAGGACCTCTTCCGGCGAATTCGCGCGGCTGCCCCTGCGGCAGTGGATGGGGTACTGCTTCCCCTCCTCGGTGCGGGAGTAGTACAGGAAATCTCCGAAACGGTAGGGCACGTCGACGTCCGTCTCCTGTAGCCGCGCGAGCATCTCGTCGTACAGCTCCGCCTGCAGTGCCGCGGTAGGCGCCATCTTCTCCGCCGCATAGCCATTCTCCGCCTCGAGGTACGCGCGCACCTCGGGACTCTCCTTCTCGCGCAACCAATAGTAGTTGTCGCGAAGAGTATCGCCATGGGTGACGGTTTCGTGCGGCCGGCGCGCCGCAACCGGCGGCTCCGCGGCAGTCGCCACAATGGAGGGGAGTAGAACCAGGAGGAGAAGAACGCCTGCGGCGGGAATCCTGTGCGTGGTCATGGATGCTCCGGGGGTGACAGGTGTATCGGCCGTTCAGACCCCGGGATGCTACACCCCGCGCGCCGCGTGTTCAAAAGGAAAGGTTGTGGCCACGAGAATGTCCCTGGCACGGGGAATGCCAGTGCCGGGACATGGGACCGGGATCGGCGGGATGGGCTCCTCCCCATTGCCCCAACCCCAACTGCACATACTTCAACACCTTGACGGATGACTGGCCCTTCAAGCGCAAGGGCTACTACCTGCGTCAGACCTCCCCCCAGCGTATCCAGCGGTTTACATGTCTCTGCTGCAAGCGTCACTTCAGTACCCAGACCTTCTCGACGTCCTACTGGCAGAAGCGCCCTGATCTCATCGCCCGTATCGTCATGATGGTAGTCGGCTGCATGGGCAACCGCCAGATGGCCCGCGCACTGGGTGTCAGCCCCACCAGCATCGCCCATCACATTGCCCGCCTGGGGCGGCACTGTCTGCTCCTGCAAGCGGACGAGCTCGCGCGGATCGAGCACCTTGACGAGATCGCGATCGACGGGTTCGAGAGTTTCGAGTGGAGCCAGTACTTTCCGTTTCACCATAACGTGGCGGTGGACGTTGCCTCAGGCTACTTCCTCTACCACACGGACAGTCCGTTACGCCGCAAGGGGCGCATGACGGCGCACCAGCGGGCGCACCGTGCGGTTCTCGAGGCCGAGCTGGGGCGGGCGCATCCCCGGGCTGTGGAGACGGGTGTTCGGGAGTTGCTGGCAGGCGTCGTGCGCGGGGGACACGCGGTAACGATCCGCAGCGACGATCACCGGGCCTATCCTCGCGCCATTGCCGCCGTTGTCCGGAAGATCGATCACCAGGTCACTTCATCAAGGCAGCGCAGGGACGAACGCAATCCGCTCTGGGAGATCAACGTGCTCGACCTCTTGATCCGGCACAGCACGGCGGCGCACAAGCGGGAGACGATTGCGTGGGCGAAGCGGCGGCAGGCGTCGATCGAGAAGCTCTCGATCTTCCAGGTGTGGCGCAACTACGTGAAGCGGCGGCGTGAGAAGGGAGGCCGGGTGACCTCGGCGATGCTTGTGGGGCTGGCGAGCCGGCCGTGGCGGCTTCGGGATCTGCTGAGAGAGCGGTTGTTCTTTGAGAAGGTGGCGTTGTCGGAGCGCTGGCAACAGTACTATCGACGACACGTTGAGACCCGGGCGCTGCGGGTCAACCGGGCCCACGAACTGACCTACGCCTTCTAACGACGGCTCCGGGCAGTCGGGCATGATCGTGCCCCGTCTAGGGACAATCTCCCAGCCACAACCAAAAGGAAACCGCGGGCGGTGGTGCGCAGCGCGCTCAGGCGATGACGAGTTCCACGAAGTTTCCGTCCGGATCCGCGGTGCGGATGCGGCCGGAGTCCTGCGAGCGGGCAGGCGCGGCGGCCGCGGCCAGACGGGCCGCGAGCAGGTCCAGTGACGCGGCGTCGGGCAGTAGGATACTGTAGGAGATCAATCCCAGCGCGTCGGCCGGCGGGCGCGGGCCCCCGCTGCTCGACCACACGTTGGCGCCCACGTGGTGATGGTAACCACCGGCCGCCAGGAAGAGCGCGCCCTCGATGGAGCGCTGGGTGACGCTCATGCCCAGAACCGCGTGATAGAACGCCTCCGTCCGGGCAAGATCCGATACCCGCAGGTGGACGTGGCCGATGCGCGCGGCGCTATCGATTCCACCCCAATCGCCCGGCCAGTCCGAGAGCTCGGCCAGCACCGAATCGAGATCCAGCGGAACCGTGATCATCTCCACCTGGCCGTTGCGAAACGGCCACAACTCCGCGGGCCGATCGGCGTAGACCTCGAGACCATTCCCGTCCGGGTCGGCCAGGTAGACCGCCTCGCTGACGTCGTGGTCCGCGAATCCGTCGATGCGCCACTTCACATCGCCGAGGTGGCGGATCACCATGGCGAGAGAACGCCGCGACGGCACCCGGATGGCCACGTGGTAGAGACCGGTGCTGTGCGGCTCCCGCGGCGGAGCGTCCTTCTTTTCGGTGAGCACGATCAACCCCGGCCCGCGCCCATTGGCAGACAGCGTCGCGGTGCTCGGCCCCCCGCTCACCATGCGCAGGCCCAGCACGTCCAGGTAGAACGCCAGCGATCGGTCCAGATCACTCACGCGAAGGTGCACGTACCCGACGCTCGCGCTTGTCGCCAGCCGGAATTCGGAAGGGTCGTTGGCAATATCCATAACTAACTATAACACAATATATTACAACGTTTGTCTGAGATTGCGCTGGAGTCCAGCACCGGGCGCACGGCCCGGCCCGGAAGCACCCGAAGCAACACCGCAACGTCCGTGCCAGAGACGGCCGGCACAGCGCCTACGCGTCGGCGTCGGGCATCGCGATCCAGAGGATCACGTAGACCAGCGCGCCGGGAAACGCCGCGCTCAAAACGGAGAGAACCACGTACGCGAGACGCGTTCGGTTGGCGGGCCAGCCGAGCCACTCGGCGAGGCCGCCGCACACCCCGGCGATGACGCGGTCGTTCGATTTGCGGAGGGTTCCCTGGGGCATGACGGCTCCTTTCATCACCGATCCAGACGCGCGCGTGCCATGCGCCGCGCCGCCGAGAACAGAAACACCAGCAAACCGGTGATCAGGATGAAACCGATCACCGGCACCAGCACCGCGAGCACCGACGCGGTGACGGACCCTGCCGTTTCGCCGGTGGAAACGGCCGGATTCGCAACGCCACCGGTGACGACGCTGGACTTGAGGCGGGTGAGCACGGTGGCGCTCTGCACCGTTCCCGCCATCCCCGCGCCGGCGATGATCGCCACCCCCCAGCGCACGACGGGGGGTAGATCCGTGACCACCGCGGCGGTCACCGCGACCCCGGCCAGAATCGCGGCCGGCGTGGCGAGGGTGTCGAGCGCATTGTCCAGCCAGGGGACGTAGTACGCGCCCACCTCGAGCACGGTCGCGCTGGCGAAGGCCACCAGTGCCGGCGTGGACGCGATCCACTCGAAACCCGACGATAGCGGTACGTGTCCGAACCGGGCGGCAATGCTGAGCACGAGGAAGGGAACGAAAACACGGAATCCGCACGCCGCCGCGAGGCCCGCCCCGATCATGATGCTGACGATGGTGTCCGGCACGCGATCAGCGCCTCGGGCGCGACTTCTTCCCTGGCGCCGCCGCGATCGGTTTGCGGTACTGAACCACGCGCCAGGTCTCCTCGAAGCCCAGCTCGCTCCAGAACTTCTGGGCGTCCTCGTTGTCGATTTCGGTGTCGGTGGCCATGTCGCGGCAGCCCCTGGAGGCGAACCACGCCGCGGCCGCGTCGGTGAGGGCCCCGCCCAGTCCGAGACCACGGTACTCCGGCACCAGGTAGACGCCCTCGATGTAGCCGACCGGGCCGCCCAGGCACCCATCCACGAGATTGCGCAGGGACACCTCCAGGAAGCCCACGATGTCGCGGTTGGGCGCGCGCACGAAGAGGCACTTGCGGTCCCGCGACGCGAGAATCAGCTTGATCTCACGGTCGTGGAAGGAATCGTCGAGCCCCGCATACATATCGGCACGCATGGCCTTCCACACCACGCGATCTTTCGCGGTGGCCGGCTGCAGCTTGAACGCCGGAGACGCTTTCTTCTTGCCGCCGGCGGCACTGGCTTTCTTCTTCTTCACGGTATCCCCCGCTGGTATGTCATCTGAACGTCGCTCCACCCGTTACCCGGGTGTGCCGTGGACTATTCGAACAGACGGTAGCCAATCACGCACCGTGCCGTCCAGCGCTTCCGGCCCAGGCGGGGTGTCACCCGGCGCGTCCTGTGGTACAATTCCACCCCGAATGGGAGATCGTCTCGTGAAGCTCGCCCGAATCATCGCCACGGCGGCCATCGCCACCCTCCTCCCCCAGGCGTCGCCCGCCGGCGAGGCCAGCGCCGACAGCGCGGCCGCGCAACCGATCTCCATCCCCGCCCCCTCGTTCGACGGACTGACGCGCCCCGGCTATCCGTTGCGCGACGGCATGGACCCCACGTCGAGCGGGCACCTCAATCTATCCCTCAGCATGTCGGCGATGGCGTGGTACGAACCGCCCACCCGCTTCGATGCGGTCCTCCACGGTGCCGGCACCGCCGCCACGCTGGGAATGTTCCTCGGTGCCGTCGGCAACACGCTGGGATGGTTCGACGAGGAGACGACGTGGTGGATGACGGGCTCGCTGGCGGCGGTCGGCGCCGCGTACGCAGGCGTGAAATACGAACCGCAGCCGAAGGTGAGGCTGCAGTGGTCGGTGGGCGAAGACGACGGGCGTTAGGCCGCGTGCGGGTCGCCGGTTTCGCGGCGGCCGATGATCTCCAGCATCGACGGCGTCCAGAAGAACGCGTTCTCGTCGCGCGACCGCACGTCCCACTCCTTCATGAAGGCCTCGTGCACGCCGGGTGTCAACAGCCCGCGTGCCACCAGCGCCGGCACCCAGTTGGAAAAGAAAGACGTCGGCCACTGCCACAGTGGCTCGTCGGGGCGAGCGATACGCTGCAACGGGCGGATGGACTCCACGCGCAGGCCGTTTCTCTCGAACATCGCCGGCAGACGCCGGCCGATTTCCGAGTCGCCCCCCGACTCACGCCACGCGCGGTCGGTTGCGCGCATGACCTCATGGAAGGCCTCGCCCGGCGGCGACAGAAACAGCGCCTGCCAGTGGGTGTAGTCCTGCACCAGGAAGCGCCCCCCCGGCTTGAGCGCGCGCGCCACACCCGCAACCACGTCGTCCGGCCGCGGTGTGAAGCACAGCAACCAGCGCGCATAGGCAAAATCCACGCTTCGCTCGGGAACCTGCAACCCCTGCACGTCCTGCACACTCGCCTCGACGTTGATCACGCCCCGCACCTCGGCCTGCGCGGTGAGATAGCGAATGAAGCGGTCGGACTCGTCCACCGCAACCACCCGGCCGGCGTGGGTGACGAGCTGGGCGAGGTCGAACGTCGCGTGACCGGGACCGCAGCCCACATCAAGCACGCGCGCACCCGGGCCTATGCCCGCGCGTTCCCACAGATCGAACGCCTCACGGCTCCACAGACGGTGCTGAAGACCCAGGCGCACGAGTTCCGCGTCGTTGGTGCCAAGAACGTATTCGTTGGATTGGGTCATGCAATTACTCTATGCGTGGGGACACGCGACCGCCACCGCGGATCAAACTCGGTGGAGCGGTTGTCTTCCTGGCTCACGCGCGCGTCCCGGCTACCAGCTGCGGCCCCTGCGTTTCGAGCGGCCGCTGCGCGCGGGCGGCCTGGAGCCACCGGAACGCGACGGGCCCGACGCCGGGGCGGAGGGCCGCGACGGCGTCTTGCGCTTGCGCGATCCGGAGCCCGACCCCGAGCCGGATCCGGAGCCCCCACGTCCCGAGCCGGAACCGGTGCCGCGCGATGGCCGCCGTGAACTCGGGCGCGCGCTCCGCTCGGCGCGACGCTCGCTGTTGGACAGCTCGAGTTTGCGCTCCGGCCGGGCGGTGTAGTCGAAGTCCGGTACGATGACGCGCGGCAGTCTCTTGCCCAGCTCCCGTTCGATGCGCCGCAGGTCCGCCTCCTCCTGCGGGGACACGAAGGTGAACGCGTCGCCCGTCATCTCGGCCCGGGCGGTGCGGCCCACGCGGTGGATGTAGTCCTCGGCCATCTTGGGTACGTCGAAGTTGATCACGTGCCCGAGTTCCTCCACGTCGATACCGCGCGCCGCGATGTCGGTGGCAACCAGCACCTGGTGCCGGCCGCTCTTGAAACCGGCCAGCGCCTGCGTGCGCTGGTTCTGCGAGCGGTTGCCGTGTATGCGTTCGGCGGACACGCCCTTCTTGATCAGGAAGTCGGCCACGCGATCCGCGCGGTGTTTGGTGCGGGTAAAGACCAGCGCGTCTTCGAGGTCGCCGCGCTGCAGCAGCGCGAGCAACAGGTGCGCCTTGAGCTCCTGCGCCACCGGGTACACCGCCTGGGTGATCCCCACGGCGGGTGCGCTCTGCCGCGCCAGGTTGATCTCCACCGGATTCTTGAGCATGCGCTGCGCGAGGTTGCCGATGGGCGCCGGCATGGTCGCGCTGAAGAACAGCGTCTGCCGGGGCTTGGGCACGTGGCGCAACACGCGCTGGATGTCGGGCAAAAACCCCATGTCGAGCATGCGGTCCGCCTCATCCAGGACGATCAGTTCCAGCCCGCGCAGCTTCGCGTACGGGTAGTCGAAGTGATCCAGCAGCCGCCCCGGGGTGGCGATGATGACGTCCGCGCCGCTGCGGAACGCGTGTTCCTGGGGGCCCATGCCCACGCCGCCGTAGACCGTCGCCCCGGTGATGGGGGTATGCACCGCGAGGTCGTTCAAGTCCTCGAGGATCTGCGCGGCGAGTTCGCGCGTGGGGGTGAGAATGAGCGCGCGCGTGGTGCCGCGCGGCTTCTCGATGAGATCGTTCAGGATCGGCAGCAGGAAGGCCACCGTCTTGCCGCTGCCCGTCATCGCGCACGCCAGCACATCGCGCCCTTCGAGCGCGGGCGGAATGGCGTCCGCCTGGATGGGGGTGGGGCGCTGGAAACCGAGTTCCTTTACGCCACGGAGGAGATTCGCATGCAACTTGAAACCGGAAAAGGGCACGGTGCCCGCCTTTCACGTGTGGTAATGGAGAAGAGTCTGTTGAGGTCGGGACCATAGTAGCACATCCGCGGGGCAGGCCCACGCGACGCCCCCGCTCAGGAACTAGCGAATGGTGTGCCCGAAGGGGGTCAGGGCCAGGGCGGCCAGCTTGCCGTGCTGCTTCGCGAAAGGGATGCCCACGATGGTGATGGCGCACAGGAGCCCGAACAGCAGGTGCGTCAGGACCACCTCCACTCCGCCGCACAGAAACCACAGCACGTTCATGATGACGGTCAGGCACCCGGAGGCGGCGGGCCCGTCCTCCACGCGTCGCCCAAACGGCAAGAGCGCCAGCATCCCGAGCTTGAAGCACTGGATGCCAAACGGGATGCCGATGATGGTCAGGCACAGGAGCACGCCACCGATGATGTACTCGATGAAGAGCAGCAGCCCTCCGCCGAGGAAGATCCAGAGGATGTTGCCGAACACGCTCATCGTCGCTTCTCCCTGCCGACCAGCGCGCGCTTGTCCGCCGCGCGCAGTCGTTTGATCTCGTTCTCGCGCCGCAGTGCCGCGCCGCGATCCTCAACCTGCTCCACGTACACCAGGCGTACCGGAAGCCGGGCGCGGGTGTAGCGGGCACCGCGCCCCGCGTTATGGTCGGCCACCCGCTTGTCGGTGTCGTTGGTCACACCGGTGTAGAGCGTGCGGTCAGAACAGCGCAGAATGTAGACGAACCACGGCCCCGGCATCGCATCACGCTAGCGCGCGAAGCACCCGCACTCGACGTGCATGTAGCCGTGCGCGTCGCCCTGCCACACGAACGCGTCGCTGGCCCCCGGCATCTCCCAGTAGAACGGCAGACGCTCTCTGGCATGATTGCCGATCTCGTTCATGGTGTGGGCGTCGTAGATGCGGCCGTTGATCATGGTGTAGCGCACGGTCTCGCTGTTGTGGATGTCATCCAGCGGGTTCTTGTCCAGCACGATGAGGTCCGCCAGCTTGCCCGTCTCCAGCGAGCCGAGGTCGTGGTCCATGCCGATGTACCACGCGCCGCGCGAGGTGGCGCAGTGCAGCGCCTCCATGTTGCTCATGCCGCCCTGGGTGAACATCCACAGCTCCCAGTGCGCGCCCAGGCCCTGCAGCTGCCCGTGCGCACCCAGTTGCACGCTGGCACCCGCGTCGATCAGGTCCTTGCAGTTTCGGGCCAGCGCCACGTGGTTGAACTCGTCGTCGGGCACCATGGTGCGCCGGCGCGAACGTTCGTCCACCACCGGCCGCGGCGTGAAGGTGAGCAGGCGCTCGTTCTCCCACACGTTGCTCTTCTGGTACCAGTAGTTCTCGCCCCACAGCCCGCCGTACCCCACGACCAGCGTCGGCGTCGAACCGGTCTTGCTCGCGCCCCACAGCGTGGTCACATCCTTGTAGATGGGTGCCACCGGAATGGTGTGCTCGATGCCGGTGTGTCCGTCGAGGATCATGGTCATGTTGTGGAAGAAGAACGACCCGCCCTCCGGCACCACCATCATCTCCAGTTCGCGCGCGGCCTTGATGACCTGCTGGCGCTGATTGCGGCGCGGCTGGTTGTAGCTCTTCACCGAGAAGGCGCCCACCGCCTTCATGCGCCGCAGGTGCGAACGTGCGTCGTCGAGCGAATTGACGACCGCCTTGAAGTCACCGTCGGCGCCGTACAGGATGGTCCCGGTGGAGAAGACGCGCGGGCCCACCAGTTCGCCCATGCGCACCATCTCGGCGTTGGTAAACACCGTCTCGGTCGGGTTGGAGGGGTCGTGGGTGGTGGTGACGCCGAAGGCGAGGTTGGCCAGGTACAGCCAGCTCTGCGCGGGGGTGATGTCGGAGTGCCACATGTGCGCGTGCACGTCTATGAGGCCGGGCATGATGGTCTTGCCGGAGCAGTCGATGACCTTCGCGCCCTTCGGCACCTCCACCGACGCACCCACAGCCGTGATGCGGTTCCTGTCCACCACGATGGTTCCCTTCTCGATCACCTCGTCGCCCTTCATGGTGATGATGCGCGCGTTGGTCAGCGCAACCACCCCGGTGGGCACGTCGGCGTCGAGCACCAGGCCGACCCCGATACCGGTGGTGTCGGGCGGCGCAATGGAATCCGGCGCCCCGGGCACGAACTCGAAGCTCTCGGCGATGGCGCGGGTGAAGTACTGCGGCCCGATGGTCCAGTGCAGCTTGCTGCTGTCGGACGACCAGTGCAGGAAACTCCCCGCGTCGCGGGTGACCCGCTTGATGGGGATCGCCTTCTCCTTGCCGGAGAGGTCCACCTCCTTGCCGGTCTTCGGGAAGGGGATGATGTAGGCCTGGAAGAGTTCGGTGAACGCCAGCCACTCCTCGTCCGGACTTGGCACGTACTGGTTGGCGTACTTGGACGAGAACAGGGTGCGCTCGTCACCACCGTCCAGGCGCACGCTCTTGTACGCGCTCTTGTTGTCCTCGATGCCTTCCATGAAGTACACGCGCTTGCCGTCACGGCTGAAGCGGGGGCTCTCGCCGCTCTCGCGGATCAGGGTGGCCTCGCCGCCCTCGGCGGGCATCCAGTACAACCCCGGGTCGGTGCCGTGGGTGAAGCCGAGGATTGCGTTGCCGCGC
>JAOUHG010000027.1 GCA_029865265.1 Candidatus Krumholzibacteriia bacterium
AGGGCAGGCTTTGTGATCTTCGGGCTCTCAACAAGACGTATGCCGGGCTCTCGGCCATCGCGGTCATAGTGTTGGCGGGCTTCCTTCTCTACTGGCCGGAAGGTGGATATGGATAGTTGCCCTTCGATACTCCAAATCACAACGACCACGATGACCGCGCGCTGCTGGCTGGCAGAGCATCGTCAAGGCGGGGCCGTTCGAACGGCCGGGCCAGAGCATCAAGGTGGCTGCGAACCAGGCGTGGTTCGAATTCATTCCCGCACGCGTCGCCGCGCCGGGCGGGTCGCTGGAGCGCTTTGATCCTCCCGCGGTACACGACGTTCCCATCGAGGACTTCGACGACGACGGGCTGGGGGTGGAGCCCAACAACCTGACCGCGATCAACAGCCTCAAGGCATATCGCGCGCTGCGCTACGGGCGGTACCTGGACCTGATCATCACCGACCAGCACAGCTATCGGAGCGCGGATCCCTTCGGCGATCCGTCGCTCGCACAGCTCGGCGGCGACGAGTTTCTCGGCATGTTTCCGGAGCGGGAGATGCAGGTACTCGACGGCGGGCGCGCCTTCGACGGCGGCGATCCTCCCGCGGAGATCCGCTTCAACGACGCGCACGTGCCCAACCCGCAACGCAGCGCACCGCCGCAGACGATCCTTGGGGGCGACGTCGGCCTGTCGATGTGACGGTCCGGGCCGCCTGGCCTCACTCTGCGACCGTGAACATCTCCGCCACCTCGGACTCGGCGATGGTTTCGTCGAAGGGGTCGGCGTCGCGGTAGGCGCGGATGTACCAGCGCACGCGCGCGCCCGGCGCGAAATCCTCTTCGAACTGGAACTCGGGCTCCGTCACCGTGCGCGACAGATCCAGGAAGTGCCCCGTGCCGGCCTGCACCTGGTAACTGTCCGCCCCGGGCACCGGCTCCCAGCGCAGGATCGGACGCCGGTCGACACCCGTGGACCCGTTGGCGGGGGACAGCGGCACCACGGCCGGAACCACGCGGAGGTCGCCCACGTCCACCAACTCATCGCCCGCAACCTCGAAGATCGGGTCGTCGGCGACGCTTCCCACATAGCCGTCGTCCGGCAGGAACCCCGCGTCGATGTAGTACGTGCCCGGCGGGAGGTCGTTGAACTCGAACACGCCCTTCGCGTCCGTACGCAGCGAGGCTCCGAGCACCGGGACCCGCTGCGGTTTGTCGTCCCCCTTGGCGGGACCGTTCCGCGGTGGGTACGGGATGGTGGTGTAGTCGAGCGCCACCGGCAGACCGTCGACGGCGCGGCCGTTCACATCCACCACCCGTCCGTGGATCGCCGAATTGCCGTCCGCCGGCTGCAACGCGACATCGAACACCAGCACGCTGTCCGGATCGGCCGGTAGCGGCACGTCCAGCATGTAGATCGGCGCGTAGCCCTCCTTCGATATGCCGAGCTGGGCGGTGCCAGGGCTGTTGAACACCTCCATGGGTACCACGCTGTACTGACCCGCGGCGTCCGTCATGTCCTCCACATCAATCGAAATGCCGACAAAGCTGTGCCAGGTCGCAAACGCGAAGCCCGACACGTAGGCGCCCTCGAGCGGCCTGCCGTTCCGGGCATCGGTGACGGTTCCGGCGATGCGTGGCGGGTTCATGCCCCACAGCTCCGACCGCATCATCTCGATGTCGCGCTTGATGCGCTGGCCGCGGCGTACCGACACGCGCACGTCGTCGGTGTCGAACACCAGCGCGCTGTCGCTGAACACGAACAGGTACCAGTCGCCGGCGGGGGGATTGCCGAGCGAGTAGTGGCCGTTGTTGTCGGTGGTCACCGGACCGTTCACCACCCGGTAGGGAAGTGGCTCCACCAGGGCGACCCGCGCGCCGATGACGGGCGCGCCGCTGTACGCCATGGTGATGTGCCCGCTCACCGACGTATGCACGTAGGTGTTGGACCCGCCGGTGCCGGTGGGTTCGTCGTCGCAGGCGGTGATCATAAGCACGAGGGCAAGGACCGGGGCCAGGCGCAGCAAGCGAGCCATGAGGGTCTCCTTTCGCGGCGGCGTCCTCATGATAGGACATCCGCGCGGATGCTGCCAGTGCCCGCAACCCGCGCCCGCCGCGCCCCGTAGTTCCCCCCATGCCCGTCAACGCCCTGCCCGAAGTTGCCCGCGGCCGCCTCGCCCTGGATGGCTGCGTGGCCGTGGAGACGGTCCACGAGAGCGCCATCGTGCAGGTGGTGCTGTGGCGCTGCCTGTGCGAGGGCGACGCGCTGCGCGCCGAGCGCTGTCACAGCCACCACGTGCTGGCGGTGAGCCTGGACGGCGCCTGCCAGATTCACGACGGCGGCCGCCGCGTCATCATGGATCCGGCCAACGCCATCCTGCACCGCCCCGGCAGCGCGTACCGGACCACCCATCCCTACGGGTGCAACGACTCGGGCCTCAGCATCGCCTTTGCCGAAGATGTGGCGTCGGAGGTGGTCCGGTCGACACGCCCCCGGGCCGACACCCCCGCCGTCACCGTGGCCATGCGCCCCATGCGCCTGGCGCTGGGGCAGATGGTGCTGGCGCTGCGCCAGCGCGACGGGCGCGCGGTGGACCCGGTGGCCATGGACGAGATTGCGCTGGAGATGCTGGGCGCCGCGGTGGGCTCGGTACCGGCCGCATCCCGCGCCGCACGCGGGCGCACCCGCGACGACCACAGGGACATCGCCGACGCCGCCCGCGAGTATCTGAACGCGCACTTCCGCGAGGCGGTACGCCTGGACCACGTGGCGCGCGCGGTGGGCGCGTCGCCGTTTCACCTCGCGCGCGTGTTCCGCCACCACACCGGGCTTGCACTGCGCGGCTACCTGCACCGCCTCCGCCTGGGCGCGGCCATGCACGCGCTGGCCGGCAGCGACGCCTCCATCACGCGGATCGCGCTCGACACCGGCTTCTCGAGCCATGCCCACCTCACCGCTCTCTTCGCCCGCGAGATGGGCGTCCCGCCCAGCCACGTGCGCGGCCTGCTGGGCACCCGCCGCCGCACGGAACTGCTTCATTCCCCGTTATTTACGCCCCGTGGCGGCGCGCAGCGGCGTCACTAAGCGCCCCCCCCAAACGAGCAGGTTTCTGAAAGCCGCCGCGGTGGCGGTCCTTCTATTGTAGGGGAGTCAGTTCGGAAAACGCGCGTGCGTGTCCCGCGTTCCAACAACGTCAATAGGAGAGAAGTTCGATGAAACTCCTTTCAATCGTACAACTCGTCGGGACTGTGGCACTCCTGGGCGGTTCGGCGCTGGAGGCGCATGCCTCACGGAACGCGGGGCGCGACCGCGCCCTTGCAACCATCACCGAAGCGGACATGGGGCGGCACGTTTCCATTCTGGCCTCGGACGAATTCACCGGCCGTCTGCCTGGCACGCCGGGCGAGAAGAAGACCCTCGACTACATCACCGCGCGCTACCGCGAGGCCGGCGTGGGCGAGCCGAAGGGCGGGTACCTGCAGGAGGTGCCGCTGGCGCGCAAGACCGTGAAGGAGTCCTCGAAGATCACCATCAAGGGCAAGCGCGCCAGGGTCGAACTGGAACTGGGCGGGAACATGACCATACGGACCGGCGGCACCACCGACCGGGTCGTCATCAAGGACAGCGATCTCGTGTTCGTCGGTTACGGAATCGTCGCCGACGAGCTCGGGTGGAACGACTACGACGGAGTCGATGTGACGGGAAAAACCGTTGTAATCCTGATGAACGACCCGGCCGGCATTGCCGACAGTCTCTATTTCAAAGGACGCGCGCTCTCCCACTGGGGAACCGGCACGGCCAAGGCCGAAACGGCCGCGCGCCACGGCGCCGCCGGCGTGCTCTACATTCACGACCAGGACGTCATCGGCTATCCCTTCGATGCCATCGCTACCAACGCCATGCGCCCGCGCTACGAACTGGACAAGGCACCGGACGGTGAACCCACGCCGGCCTTCTGGGTCACGGTGTCCAGGCCCGCGGCGAAGGAGATCTTCGAGTCCGCCGGCGCGGACCTGGATGCACTCGCGGCCAGTGCGGCGTCGCGCGACTTTCACGCGGTTCCGTTGTCCGCGCGGGTGAACGGCAGGATCGACGTGTCCATCGAACGCTCGGTGTCGTACAACGCCGTCGGTTACGTGAAGGGAAGCGAACGGCCCGATGAGTACGTCGTGTACACCGCCCACTGGGACCACGTGGGGATTGGTGCGCCGGTGGACGGTGACACGATTTACAACGGCGCCGTCGACAACGCCACGGGGACGGCCGCGCTGCTCGAACTGGCGCAGGCCTTTGCGGCGCTCCCGGAGCCGCCGCGCCGCTCGGTCGTCTTCGTGGCGACCACCGCCGAGGAGCAGGGGCTGCTGGGCGCCTACCACTACGCCGACCACCCGGTGTTTCCACTGGAGAAGACCGTGGGTGTCATCAACATGGACGCGCTGTTCCCGTTCGGGGACTGGAACGGCATGACGGTGGTGGGTCTGGGGAGTTCGGAACTGGAAGACTACCTGCGCGCCGCGGCCGCGGAGCAGGGCCGCGGATTGCAGGCCGACCCCACGCCGGAGTACGGCGCCTTCTTCCGCTCCGACCACTATCCCTTCGCCAAGAAGGGCGTGCCCGCCATTTTCGCGGTGGGGGGTCCGCTGGACGAACCCGCACCGTCCGAAGACGTCATGAAGCGCTTCGAGGACTACATTACCAACAGCTACCACCGTCCCAGCGACGAGTACGGAGACGACTGGGACCTGCGCGGCATCGCCGGCGATGCGCGCGTGTACTTTCTCACCGGCTACGCCATCGCGGACGACGACCGCATCCCCAACTGGTACTTCACCAGCGAATTCCGCGCGCTGCGCGACCGCCAGCTCCAGCCACCCTCGGTGATGGGCGGGAACTGACGCCCTCATGACGCGGCCGCCCCGGTCCCCGGGCGGCCCACCACTCATTTCCTGCTTTCAGACCCGTGCCCCCGGTCGTACACTGCCGCAAGGCGGCGACGACGTCTTGCGGCCGCGCAGGGTGCGGAAATCGAGAGGAGCGGACATGAACGTGTTGCTGGTACGGGTGGCGCTGGTGCTCGCCTGCATCGCGTGCCTCAGTGGTTGTTCGAAGTTCAAGAGCTCGACGCGCATGGACATGGGGCCGTTTGCGGAGAACACCACAACGTTGCTGGTGGAGGCGCAGAAGATCCTCCAGCCACTGCCATGGTACTACCTGAGAGAGTACCAGCGGGCTGCCAACACCGAAGAAATCAACGATGACGTGGAGGTCATTCGCGACATCTTCCGCGGTGTTGGCATGTACTCGATCCAGGTCGTTTCGCTCAATGCGTCGCGAATGCCGGATGAGAAGCGGGCGGGAAAGCTTGCGGACTATCTCGCGGAGGTACTCCAGCCCATGCTGGATGCCGGCGCCGAGGAGAAGTACGGACTATCACGATCCATGGTGGACTCCACGCTCGCCGGCATCCGGGGCAGCACCACGTTCATGCAGGCAATTGGCGAGGCGGACCCAATGATCTATTCGATCGTCCAGTTCGGCATCGCACGCCTCGATGCGGTTCGGGATGCCATTGAGCCTTCTTTCGTGCTTATCGCGGTGGACATCGAAGCCCGCTACGCCGGGACACGCGCCGAGATCGAACGCCTCGACGCCAGTGAGGCAGCCGACGTGGAGACGTACCTGGCGTTGCAGGATTACCGGGTGGGGAAGGGAACCCGGGAAGCCGTGGTGGCGTTGGATCCGTTGCTGGCCGGGCCTCTCGCGGCCAGGGACGACGTGATCGCGTACGAGAAGGCGCAGAGCATACTCCGCCGACGCCTGGCCGCAACCGACTCCACCCGTGCCCAGCTCGCGCCCAAGGTTCAGGACTACCGCAATCGTTCCGAGGAGGTGGGGGAATTGAGCATGGAGCTCGATCGCCGGGTGCGCGCCGGGCGGATGATGCTCGTGTACTGGCTGCGCGCACACCGCAATCTCGCGCAGGGCATCCAGGTGCCGCCCGCGATCAACGTCGGGCAGATGGTGGGTTCGTCGGCCAAGAAGGCAGTTGGCGCCGTCGTTCCCTGAGGTCAACGCATGCCGCTTGCGCTCCTCGCGATTGCGTTCATGACCCTGCTCGTCGTGGCCTACCGCCTCTACGGCGGGTGGGTGGCGAAGCAGTTCCAGCTGGATGACAGCACCGAAACTCCGGCGCACGCCCAGGCGGACGGGGTGGATTTTGTTCCCACGCGGCCGTTCTACCTCTTTGCGCAGCACTTCTCCGCCATCGCCGCGGCCGGCCCCATCGCCGGCCCCATTCTCGCCTGCCAGTCCTTCGGGTGGTTGCCGTGCCTGTTGTGGATCAGCCTGGGCGTCGTCCTGATCGGCGCCGTCCACGACTTCTCCACCCTCACCGCCAGCGTGCGCCACGGCGCGCGTTCCATCGCCGAGATCGCGCGCGAACACCTGGGCACGCGCTCGGGCCGCGCGCTGATGATCTTCATCTGGATCGCGCTCATCTACGTGATCGTGGCGTTCGCGGACATCACCGCCGCGACCTTTGTGGTGGGCAGCGAGGAACTCCAGCAGGGGAACGTGACCTTCAACCCCGGCGGTGCGGTGGCTTTTGCGAGCGTCATGTACCTCGCGCTCTCGGTGCTGCTGGGAGTCGTGCAGCGCTTTCTCAAGCCACCGTTGTGGCTGGCCACGGTGATCTTCGTGCCGGCGACCTTCGCGGTGGCTTGGCTGGGCACGCACTTCTCCAATGTACTCGTCCTCGACCACAAGGCCTGGGCGCTCATCATCATCGGCTACTGCGCGGTGGCGTCGGTGGTGCCGGTGTGGGCGCTGTTGCAGCCGCGCGGCTATCTGGGCGGGTTCGTGCTCTACAGCGCGCTGGCGGTGGGCGTGTTCGGGCTGCTGTTTGGCGGCTACGAGGTGCAGCAGCCCGCGTTCAAGGGATGGAACGTGGGGGGCATGACCGGTGCCATGTTCCCGTTCCTGTTTGTGACCATTGCGTGTGGCGCGTGCTCGGGTTTCCACGGACTGGTGTGTTCCGGCACCACGTGCAAGCAGATCGACCGCGAGTCGCACATGCATCCCATCGGATACGGTGCCATGCTCGCCGAAGGGTTCGTGGCGCTGATCGCGCTGGTGACCATCATGATCGCGGCGCCGGGCGCGGTGCAGGGACTGGCACCGGGCACGATCTACGGCAACGGCATCGGCCAGTTTCTCACGCTCATCATCGGCCAGGACAAGATGGCGTTCGCGGTGACCTTCGGCGCGATGGCGTTTTCCACCTTCGTCTTCGACACGCTGGACGTGTCCATGCGGCTGGGGCGCTACCTGCTGCAGGAGCTGTTTGGCTGGCAGCACCGCGCCGGGGCAATCGGGGCCACGCTGGCGACCGTGGCAATTCCTACCTACTTTCTGGCCTTTGGAGAAAGCGGTTCCTGGCTCAAATTCTGGACCATTTTCGGGACCTCCAACCAGTTGCTGGCGGCACTTTCCTTGCTGGTGATCACGGTATGGTTGAAGCAGGCCCGCAAGCGTATCGCGTTCACATTGCTGCCGATGCTGTTCGTGCTCACCATCACGCTGTGGTCGATTACGAAGCTGTTTATTGCCAATTTGAGGATCATGCGGGGCTTCGATATCGCGTTTATGAACGCATTTGCGGCCGTGGTCCTGGTGCTGCTGGCGCTGTTTCTGGTGGTCTCGGCCCTGCTGAAACTCCGGGTAGAGCGGGGGGGCGGGGCGCTGGCGGGGCAGGTGGAATGACCCAAAGCCATCCGGAACGGCCCCCGGTGCCGACTATTGCTTTGACAGGCTCTCGAACATCGGACTATATTGAAAGGGAAGCTGGCGGGCACGCATGCGCCAGTGGCTAAGGATCCGTCGATACAAATGAAGGGACCTTGCTGGGTGCAGGGGCCCTTATTTTTTTGCCGCATTGAAGGGACGAACATATAGATGAACGCATTCGCAAATACCGCCGCCACCACCGCCTCCATCTCGGCGGAGTGGAAGCGCGCCGTCGCTCCCTACCGGCAGCCCCACCTGGGGCGCAGCATCTGGCAGATCGCGAACACGGTGGGTCCGTACATCGGGCTCTGGTTCCTCATGGTCTATGCGCTGGAGATATCGTACTGGATCACGCTGGCGCTCGCCCTCCCCGCGTCCGGATTCCTCATGCGCTCCTTCATCATCTCGCACGACTGCGGCCACGGCGCCTTTTTCAAGTCGCGCAGGGCCAACACCATCGTGGGAACGATCACCGCGTTGTTCGCCTTCACGCCCTACGAGCAGTGGCGTCACGAGCACGCCGTCCACCACGCGTCGGGCGGCGACCTCGACCACCGCGGCATCGGTGACATCTGGACCATGACGGTGGAGGAGTACATGAACGCGCCGCGTCTGCAGCGCTTCCGTTACCGGATCCACCGCAGCCCATGGGTGCTCTTCACCTTCGGCGCGTTCATCCAGTTCATGATCCTGCAGCGCTTTCCCCGCCGGCCCATGAGTGCCCGGGAGAAGAACAGCATCTGGTTTACCGATCTGTTGATCGCCGGGGTCACCGTGGGACTGTGTCTGTTGATCGGCTGGAAGGCTTTTCTGATGATCCAGATCCCGGTGATGATCCTGGCGTCGTCCATCGGCGTATGGCTGTTCTACGTGCAGCACCAGTTCGAGGGTGTGCACTGGTCGCGCCACGAGTCGTGGGATTTCGCGCGCGGTGCCGTGGAGGGAAGCTCGTTCTACAAGCTGCCGCCGGTTCTGCAGTGGATCAGCGGAAACATCGGGTTCCACCACATCCATCACCTGAGCCCGCGCATCCCCAACTACTACCTCGAGAAGTGCTACAAGGAGAACCCCATCTTCCAGGAAGTGAGCACGATCACGCTGCGCCAGAGTTTCAAGTCGGCCACCTTCCGCCTGTGGGACGAGGAACTGCAGAAGCTGGTGGGTTACGCCGGGGTCGACGCCTACCGCAAGCGCCACGGCCTCGCGCCGGGTGCCGCACCCCTGGCCACTTGAGCGAACACTCCGGCACGCGAGGCGCGCGCGCTTCCCGGCGGTTGCTCCTTCGCCCATCTGATGCCTTGACCGCCACCGGCCCGGCCCGTACCTTCGATCGGTCGGCGGGACCGCAAGCACCCGCCACCGGAAGGAAACCATGCGCTACCGTTCATTTGTTGCCGTGCGTCTTGTCGTGGTGGCCTTTCTTGCCGTGGCCGCGTCGGTCGTATTGGCCGCCACGCCGCGCTTCAATGAGCAGGTCGTGGTGCGCCAGGGCTTCGGATCGGCGCCCGAGCAGTTCGGGCGAGCCGGCATCGAGACCAGCAAGAAGTCCACCCGGCTGGTGATGTGTTTCGCGGCCGGTCCCGACGTGATTGCGGTGCACGACCGCGTCAAGCGCGACGTCAAACTCTTCACCGCCACCGGCGTGTTCCAGCGGGCCATCCCGCTGGTGGTGACGGGCGGCGCAAAGGCCGACACGGTGCGCGCGCGCGACATCGCGGTGGACTCCACCACGCTCTACGTGCTGGTCGACGACCTTCCCGACGGCTCCAAGGCCATCCCCGCCGCCATGCGCCTGGCCACCTTCGGTCTCGAATCCGGCAAGCCGGAAGCGGTACGCTCCCTGGACACTTCCTCGCTGATTCCCGCAGGAGGGGCGAAGTCCGCGCGCGGCGCCGACGCCTTCATCCTGCATCACGACGGCGGACACCTGTGGCTGGTGGATTCGATCCGTCAGATGGGTTTCGAAATCGTGTTCACCAGTGACACCGTGGCGGAGCTGGGAAAGCACCCGGTCTTCGGGTGGGGTGGCGGCGCCAACCGTGTCCGCACCGACGACAACGTCTCCTCCATCAACCTGTTGGATGATAGCGGGCAACTGCGGCGCCGGCTGGCCGAGTCCGGCGTCATGGTGACGGCCTCGCCCTCCGGGGGTGTGTTCGCCGTGCTGCAGTATGTCCCCATCGACGGCAAGATGGACTGGGGCATCACCATCTTCGACGCCGCCGGCGACCGCCTGGGCATGGCCCCGCGGCCCAACCGCTCGTGGCGCCCCTTCAAGGCCCCGGTGATGGAGCGCAAGTACGAGCTGGTGGAGACCGCCGCCGGGCCGGAACTCTACGAGCTCTACGCCAACGCCGACGGGGTGCGCGTCGTGCGCTGGGCGCGCTGAGCCCCGGGGCTGCGCGGTTGACGCCACCCCTGCTCCTAGGTTATTCTCTTTCACTATGTTAGACGCTATCAAGCTGCCGTTTGTGCTGTTGTGGCGCGGGTGGAAGAAGTTCGCCCACGTCCTCGGTATCATCAACACGCGTATCCTGCTTACCGTGTCGTACTTTGTCATCATCGCCCTCGCCTGGGTGGGGACGACGCTCGCGCGCGCCGATCTCATCGACCGGCGCATGACACCAAAACCATCGTTCTATCACCCGCGCGAACCGATGCAGCCGAGCCTCGAGTCGGCCCGGCGATCGTTCTAGCCGCCTTCCCGGAGCCCACGGATGTACGTACTCGGAATCTCGTGCTATTACCACGACTCGGCCGCATGCCTGCTCAAGGACGGCGAGATCATCGCCGCGGCGCAGGAAGAGCGCTTCACGCGCGTGCGCCACGACCAGGAATTTCCCACCCAGGCCATCAAGTACTGCCTCAAGCAGGCCGGTATCACCATCGACAGGGTCGACTACGTCGGCTTCTATGACAAGCCGCTCATCAAGTTCGAACGCATTTTGACAACGTACGTCGCCACCTGGCCGCGCTCGTATCCCTCGTTCATCAAGAGCACGCCGCTGTGGCTGCGCAAGAAACTGTGGATCCCGCACCTCATCAAGAAGGAGCTGGGCTACGAGGGCGAGGTGCTCATGTGCGAGCACCACATCTCGCACGCTGCCAGCGCGTTCCTGGTGTCGCCGTACCGGGAATCCGCCATCGTCACCGTGGACGGCGTGGGCGAGTGGGCCACCGCCACCATTTGCAAGGGCGAGGGCAGCGACATCCAGATCCTCAAGGAGACCCGCTTCCCGCACTCGCTGGGGCTCCTGTACAGCGCCTACACCTACTACCTGGGCTTCAAGGTCAACAGCGCCGAGTACAAGGTGATGGGGCTGGCGCCGTACGGCGAGCCGAAGTACATGGACCAGGTTCTCGAGACGATCACGTACAACGAGGACGGATCGTTCAAGATGAACATGGACTACTTCGCGTACGACTACGGCCTGGAGATGACCAACCGGAAGTTCGAGAAGCTGTTCGGCAGGCCCAAACGAGAGCCGGAATCCAAGCTGGAACAGTTCCACAAGGACGTGGCCATGAGCGTGCAGCGGGTGACCGAAGAGATCGTGCTGCGCATGGTACGCCACGCGCACGAAATCACCGGGTCCAACAACCTGTGCATGGCCGGCGGCGTGGCGCTCAACTGCGTGGCCAACGGCCGCGTCATCAAGGAGACGCCCTACAAGGATGTGTTCGTGCAGCCGGCCGCGGGCGACGCGGGTGGCGCGGTGGGCGTGGCGACGCACATCTACCACTCGGTGCTGGGCAACGAGCGCACGTGGCAGTGGCGGCACGCCTATCTGGGCCCGGAGTACAGCAGCGACGAGATCCGCGGTTTTCTGGACAAGCAGGGCGTCGTCTATAAGGAGTTCGACGAGGACGGCATGCTGGATGCCACCGTCGCGGCCATGGTGGACCAGAAGACCATCGGCTGGTTCCAGGGGCGCATGGAGTTCGGTCCGCGCGCGCTGGGCGCGCGCTCCATCATCGCCGACGCGCGCAACCCCGAGAACAAGAGCGTGGTGAACCTCAAGATCAAGTTCCGCGAGTCGTTCCGGCCCTTCGCGCCCTCGGTGCTGGAGGAGAAGTGCAGCGAGTGGTTCGACCTGGACGTGCCCAGCCCGTACATGCTGCTGGTGGCCGACGTGCGCGAAGGCAGGCGCACCATTCCCTCGGTGACGCACGTGGACAACTCGGCGCGCATCCAGACGGTGGACCCGCACACCAACCCGCGCTACTACAAGCTCATCAAGCGTTTCGATGAGAAGACCGGCTGCCCGGTCATCATCAATACGTCATTCAACGTGCGCGGCGAACCCATCGTGTGCACCCCCAACGAAGCCTACCTGTGCTTCATGCGCACCAACATGGACGTACTGGTGATGGACCGCTTCGTCATGTACAAGCCGGACCAGAAGCCGCTCGAAGAGGACGTCGACTGGCGCACGCTGTTCGCGCTGGATTAGGGCCGGGGCGTCACGCTTGCCCGGCTGTCGGCGCTGTGCTACGCTCCGCCCGGCATGAAAAGCGCCAGCGAGTCTAGGCTATCCCGCTTCCGAGTCAAGCCATCGCAGCTCCGCTACCGGTGTGATGCGAAGAAGCTTGGCTTCCTTACCACCGACGAGATTCAATACCGGCCCAATATCATCGGCCAGGAGCGCGCGCTCGACGCCATGCGCCTCGGGCTTACCATTCGCAGCGCGGGATACAACGTCTTCATCTCCGGTCTCACAGGCACCGGCAAGCTCACCGCCATCCGCTACATGCTCGACGGCATGGACCTGCGCAGCGAGATCCTGACCGACATCTGCTACGTTCACAATTTTTCCAACGAGGCGGAACCCACCTGTCTGCTGCTGCCCGCCGGCCAGGGGTGCAGGCTGCGCAAGCAGGTCCACAACCTGCGCGACACCGTCTCCGGATTCATTCCGGCGGCGCTGCGCAGCGAACAGTTCAAGCGCAAGCAGGCGGAGATCGCCGACAGCATCCGCGGGCAGCGCGACGAGATGCTCCGCTCCCTGGAGAAGGAGGTGAGCGAGCACGGCTTCTCCATGGTGCAGGTGGAGCACGACGGGTTCGCGCGCCCGGAGCTGGCACCGGTGATCGGCGGGGAGGTGGTCCCCATGGACCGGCTGGCGGGCCTGCTGGCGACGGGCAAGATCGGCAAGGGTGACTATGACAAGCTGCACAAGGCCTACCCCGAACTGTCGCGCAAGCTGGACGATTTCCTGCTCGCCGCCCGCGAACTGGAGCACGACCTCGACCACCGCACCGCGGACCTCGAGCGCGCCTTCATCGAACCGCTCATCGACCAGGCGCTGGACGAGATCAACAAGTCCTTCAAATCGGAGAAGGTCGCCCGCTTCGTGGCCGACCTGCGCGAGTACACACTGAGCAATCTGCCCATCTTCGTGGCCGTCAAGCCGGAGCGCGAGCGGCGCCGCGACATGCTCCCCTTCGAGGTCAACGTGCTGGTGGACAACACCGGGGTCAGGGAAGCGCCGGTGGTGATCGAGTCGTCGCCCACCTATGTGAACATTTTCGGAACCATCGAGCGCCATTTTGGCGCCGACGGCGAACAGACCACCGACCACACACTCATCCGCGGCGGGTCGCTGCTCAAGGCCAACAGCGGCTTTCTGATCCTGAACCTCATCGACATATTCGAGGAGCCGCTGGTGTGGGTGGCGCTCAAGCGCGTCCTCAAGAGCGAGCGGCTCACCATCCGGGGATTCGATTCGCTGCTGCTGATGCCCATCGCCGCCATCAAGCCCGAGGAGATTCCGCTGGACGTCAAGGTGGTGCTCATCGGCGACGCGTGGAGTTACCAGATCCTCTATGAGTATGACGAGGACTTCCGCTCCATCTTCAAGGTCAAGGCGGATTTCGACAACGAGATGCCCAACAACCTCGCCAACCAGAAGAAGTACGCCCAGTTCATCAAGGTATTGTCGCGTCTGGAGAAGCTCCCCGCCTTCCACCGCGACGCGGTGGGTGCCGTCATCGAGAACGGCGTCCGGCTGGCGGGCAGGCGCAACCGCCTGTCCACGCGCTTCAGCGATGTGGGCGACGTGGTACGCGAGGCGGTGCACTGGGCGGCCCAGGCGGGATCCAAAGTGGTACGCGCCGAGCACGTGCAACGCGCCGTCAAGGAGCGTATCAATCGCGTGAGCCTGGTGGAGGACCGGCTGCAGGAGCTGTACAACGACGGCCGCATTCTGATGGACACCTCGGGGGCCAAGGTGGGCCAGGTGAACGGGCTGGCGGTATACGACTACGGCGACCACTCCTTCGGGCGGCCCAGCCGCATCACCGCCGAGACGGGGGTGGGACGTCTGGGCGTGATCAACATCGAACGCGAGGCGGAGATGAGCGGCCGCATCCACAACAAGGGCATGCTCATTCTGGAGGGCTACCTGCGGCGGATGTACGCCCAGGACAAGCCCATCACCGTCACGGCGAGCCTCTGCTTCGAGCAGGGCTACTCCAGTGTCGACGGGGACAGCGCGTCCAGTACCGAGATGTACGCGTTGCTCTCCAGCGTGGCCGGAATACCGTTGCGCCAGGACATCGCGGTCACCGGCTCCATGAACCAGAAGGGCGAGGTGCAGCCCATCGGCGGCGTGAACGAGAAGATCGAAGGCTTCTTCGAGGTGTGCAAGCACCGCGGACTCACCGGCAAGCAGGGTGTGATGATTCCCGCGCTCAACGTGCCGGAGTTGATGCTGCGCGAAGACGTCGCCGAGGCGATTACCAAGGGAAAGTTCAACATCTACGCCGTCAGCACGCTCGACGAGGGCATCGAGGTGCTCACGGGCATGCCGGCGGGCCGGCGCCGCCCGCGCGGCCGCTTTGCGCGCGGCACCGTCCACCACATGGTGGATGAGGCGTTGCGGCACTTCCACGAGCAGCTGCGCAGTTCGGAAGACGGGCACGGTGAGGCGGGCGACAAGCACGAACGCATGAGCGCCTCCGACGAACGGCCACGCCCGCCGCGTCCCACCCGCAGCCGCAAACCCGCGCGCCGGCGCAAGTCCGCGCGCCAACCCCGTCGCGCCCGGTAGATGGTGCACCCCGCGCGCGAGCAGGTTGTCAAAGAGATCGCCCGCGACGTCGGCTTTTCCCTCGTCGGTATCGCGCCCCTCGACCCGCTTCCCGAGTCCAACGACACGTTCGCCGCGTGGCTCGACGCCGGCATGCACGGCGACATGGGCTACCTGGCCCGCCATAAACCTCTGCGCGAGGATGCCACCGCGTTGCTGCCCGGCGCGCGCAGCGCGGTGTGTGTGGGGCTCAACTACTACCACGATATCGAGGCGCAACAGCGCGGCATGGACGGCGGCGACGGCCGCGGGCGCTTTTCCATCTACGTGCACGGCCAGGACTACCACGCGGTGATGGACGGCATGCTGGAGGAGTTCGAACAACAACTGCGCGAGGCTTTCCCCGGCGTGGAGACGCTGGCGTGCTGCGACACCAAGCCGGTTTCCGACCGTGCGCTCGCGATGCGCGCCGGCATCGCCTGGCTGGGAAAGAACAGCAATGTCATCTCGCCGGAGTACGGTTCGTGGATATTCCTGGGCGAGGTGCTCACCACGCTGGATCTGCAGCCCGACCAACCGCTGGAGACGCTGTGCGGCAAGTGCACGCGCTGCATCGACGCGTGTCCAACCGGTGCGCTCGACACGCCCTTCGTGCTGGATGCGCGCCGCTGCATCTCCTACCTGACCATCGAGAAGCGCGGCGAGATCGATGCGGAGCTGGCGTCGAAGATGGGCCTCGACGTGTACGGCTGCGACACCTGCCAGAGTGTGTGTCCGTTCAACAAGGTGGCGAGCGAGTCGCTGGTGTTCAGCCGCGCGGCGCGCAGCCCGTTGATCGACCGCACGCTGGAAGATCTGGTCAATATTTCCGACGATGAATTCCGCGAGGCCACGAAGAACAGCGCCATCCGCCGCTGCAAGCCGGAAGGGATGCGCCGCAACGCGGGCATCGTGCGCGAGAACCTGCGCGGCGATTGAGAATGGCGACGAGAGTCGTGGCGGGGACTACCGCTCCGTCGTGAGCAGCAGTGTCGGGGGCATGGTTTCCTTGCCCTCGTGGAGGCGCTTGAAGTAACGCCCGCGCGCTTCCAGCAGCCAGTCGTACAGGAACTCCTTGTGCCAGAATTTCCCCGCGCGTTCGAAGTGTTTCGACGCGGCCTCGAACTCGCCGCGGCTGCCCAGCACCTCGCCCGCCCGCGCACTTGCCAGCAACTGGTAGCCTTCGTCCCAGCGCGCCGCCTTCGGGTTGATGGCGCCGGTATAGGCGTTGAGCGCCTGGCCGGCATCGCCGGACAGCAGGTGCGCCTCGCCCAGGTAGAACATGTCGGCCACTGAGGGGTCCTGCTTGGCGGCGAGGGCCTTACGCACCTGCGCGCGCGCCGCTTCGTCGTCGCCGTAGATGGCGGCCACGTCCGCCGGTCCCGCGCCGGTTCCGGCCGGATACTTGTCCAGCTCGGAGACCATGGACCTGACCTCGTCGTGCAGGTAGCCGATGCGCCCGTCCGCCAGCGCCTGATCCCACAGCGCACGCGCCTTCTCGACGTTGCCCCGCGCCGCCATCAACCGTCCCAGCTCGTACGCCGAGAAACCCACGACCCAGTCGGGATGCGGAGGATTGTCCTTCATGATGGTCTCGAAACGCTCGATGGAACGCGACGGGTTGTAGTAGCGGTCGGCAAACGCGCGTTCAAAGCGGATCAGCTCCTGGGTGGCGATGTCGCGTTCTCCGGGGGGAATCTGCCCCAGCCGCAGGATGGCTGCGTCCAGGCTGTCGCCGAACGCCGACCCGCGGTCCGGCAGCAGCGGATAAATGATGGCGAACGGCCGCACGAAAGTGGCGTGCTCGGGGAACTGGCGGCGCAGATGGTTGAAGCCCTCCAGCCCCTCCTCGTAGCGCCCTTCAAAACCCATGTAGACCGAATACAAAATGAGCGCGTTGTCCGTCTCCATGATGCTGTTCCAGCCGCGCGCCAGCTCCATCATCTGCAGGCCGCGGTCGCGGTCGCCGGAGGGGAGGAAGAGCAGCTTGGAGACGAACTTGTACGCGGCGGGGAGCGTGTCCGCAAAATACAGGAACGCACCCATCAGGCTCGACGCCACCGGGTCGCCGGGCTTCTGCCCGAGGTACCACTCCAGGTCTTCCTTGCCCTTCTTGGCGCTGCGCCCGGCGGACCAGAAACTCTTCTCGTAGGTCTGCACGTGCGACCTGAGCATGTAGGCCCAGCCGCGGTACAGGCGTAACTGCGGGTCGGTGTCGCCGGCGTCGATGCGCGTGTCGCAGCAGGCGATGGTCTCCTCCAGCTCGTGGTGGAGCGGTGCGGCGAGGCGCTTGACGTCTTCCTTCTGCTCGTCGTCCACCGGGATCAGCTCGCGGTAGAGCCGCGCGCGCATCAGGTGGTACATCGGCTCGCCGCCGCAGATCGGAGCGAGCGAGTCGCTCCAGGCCAGGCTGGCCCGGATCTGGGCCCGGAACACCTGGTCCATTGTCTTTCGCACTTCGGCGGTGGTCAGGTCGCGAGATGCGTCGGGGGTGGGTTTGCCGCCCGCCGCCCGGCGGGCCCCGTCCGCCGCCGCGAAACCGGCGATCACAGTGATAACTATAAGCAAATAAATACGTTTCATAGTTCTTTCCGCCGGGCTCACCGGTCCGAATGGGGGCGATTATGCACGAAACGGACCCGTTCGGCCAGCATGGGGTTGGGTGGGCCCGGTGGCACGACCGTTGCTGCATCCGGCCGGGGGTTCCCGATTCAGCCATGAAAGATACGTCCACCAAGGCCGGGCGCGAAAGCGCCACGCAGCCGGAAAACGCTGCGATCGTCGAGCAGGTCCTCAAGGCCCTGACGAAACTCGTCAATGGCCGGAAGATCTATGCCGAGAACAATCCACGCCTGGAGCAGTTCCGCAACGAATTCGACGCCGCGCTGCGCAAGTTCTTCGAGGTGGACGAGGCGCTGGTGCTGACGATTGACCAGTACACGATGCGCTGGAACGACCACGTGGTCTATGAGAACACGGGCCGGGAGGAAAGTCTTGCCTACATCCTCTTTCGCGACGGCATTGGCGAGGTGACAATTTTTCCGCAGGCGATCGGCGACGAGGTCCGCCTGCTGATCGACATCCTCACCAGCGAACTGCACAGCCGTGACGCCGACGAGGACGTGGTGACGCGCTTCTGGACGGCCAACTTCGAGCACATCACCTACCGGGTGATGGACGACTACCTCGCCGACGAGTACGGCGCGGGAAGCTCGCAGAGCCAGGAGGAGGCCCGCAACGACGAGACCAGCGACCATCCGGAACTGCTGCCGAGCCTGGAGGACAAGGGGCGCGTGATCATCCAGCAGGCCGACGCGCTGTACCCCATCGATACCTTCCTGCGGCGCACACTCGCCGCCCACCACCCCGAGGGCGATGACAGCCAGCGCGAGGCGCTCTACCAGCGCCTCCTGCGCACCAGCTTCGCCGTCGCCGGCGAGGAAGTGGCCATCTACACGCGGGAGCTCGAGGCCGAGAAGGCCGAGGACGGCGTGGCCGCCTTCGCGGAGGCCATTTTTGTATTCACGCTGCTCGGCGAGAGCGAAACCGCCGTGCGCGACGTGATGGGCATCATCGATCGCACCATGGAATACGCCATCAACGAGAAACAGCCCGCGACCCTCGCGCGCCTCACCGAGTTCGTGCGCGAGTTCGAGGTTCGCCCCGACCTGCCCGCGGGCGTGAGCGACTTCTGCAACAAGCTCATGCGCAAGCTGGCCGACCCCGAGGTGCTGGCCGCGCTGTTCGACCGCATCGACCGGCCCGGGCCGTACATGGAGGCCACCCTGCGCTACGCGAAATCCATCGGCCGCGACGCGGTGGAGCCGCTGACGCGCGTGCTGCACCGCATCGAGGGCGTCCAGGCGCACCGGCTGATCTGCGACGCGCTCATGCAGATCGCGGGCGACGACGGTGGCGCGGTCATGTCGGGGGCGCTGGACCGCTTTGACACCGAGCACCCCGCGGTGGCGCTGGACGCGGTATACATTGCGCGCGCCATGAACCTCTCGCTCACGCCGCGCCTGCGCGAACTGGTTTTCTACCCCGAGACACGCGTCAAGCTGGAGATGATCGACTGGATCTCCAAACGCGACGGCGATGACGCCACCGACCTGCTGCTGTCCTCGCTGGCCGACCTCGACAAGCGCATCCGGCTCAAGGTGCTGGAGGCGCTCAACGACCGCAACGTGCCCGGCGTGCGTGAGAAGCTGTCCGATCTGGCGTTCGGCAAGGACTTCAACGAGCGCGCCGCGGACGAGCAGGAGGCGTTCTTCCGCACCCTGGGCACGGTGGGCGACATTCATACCGTGGACCAGATCCGCGCCATGATCGAGCGCCGCCGCCGCATCGGCGGGGGCAAGGGCGCCGACGTCAAGCTGCTCGCAATCCGCGCCCTGGAGCGCATCAAGCACCAGACCGCGCTCGACGTGCTGGGCCGCCTGGTGGAGGACTCCAACGAGGCGGTGCGGCTGCGCGCCGCGCGCGCCAGCGAGACTCTGGCCACGGCCCTGGCCGCGGGCGAGCCGCGCGCCGAAGAGAGACGCAAAAGCGAAACCGAAGCCGGGGTGACCCAGTGATCAAGGACCGCGTGCACTTTGGCGCCGCCGGCACCACGGTGGGTGCCGCCACCGACGACGACGGACGCTCCATCGAGGACCGCTCCTTCCTGCGCGTGCAGGGCGAGTCGCTGGTCATCCATCTGTTTGCCGCCGGGCGCACGCTGCGCCTGTACGACTCCACCAACCGCGCCGCCCAGCGCGCTCTCTCCGAGATCATGCAGCCCATGCGCCGCCTGCTCGATCGCGAGGGCCGGGTATTTCTGCGCGTGTCCAACGACATGATGCTGATCAACGAGTTCCGCCTGCACGTGGAGCCGCAGCACTACCAGCCCTTCGAATTCTGGATCACGGAGATGAAGAAGCGGGGCATCGAAGCGCTGGAATTCGGCGAGTCGGTGAACGAGGAGCAGCTCGCCACCTTCCTGATCGAGTTCTTCAAGTCCGGCGAGGGCGAGGATGTCTGCAGCGAACTCGAGAGCCGCCTGGAGGCGGCCAAGGTGGGTTCCGTTACCCTCACCCGGTGGGTGGAGCGCGAGACCACGCTGACCGACACGCCGCGCAAGGGCGCCGACGTGCGCCAGGAGAGCCAGCGCGTGTACTTCCGCACGGTGGCGCTCATGGGCAACGTGCTGCGCACCGCGGAGGAGAAGCAGCTCTTGCAGGTGCGCAAGGCCAAGCGCCTCACCCAGCAGATGGTGGACATCATCCAGACCGACGAGTCCATGCTGCTCGGGCTCACAAGCATCAAGAATTTCGACGCCTACACCTTTGCCCACTGCGTGAACGTGTGCATTCTCTCCATGCTCATCGCCGACCGCATGCGCATGAGCAAGCCCGACGTGGCGCGCCTGGGTGTGGCCGCTCTGCTGCACGACATCGGCAAGACCTACGTGCCGGCCACCATTCTTAATTCCACCGGCAACCTCAACGAGCGCGAGTGGGACCTCATGAAGTACCACACCTTCTTCGGGGTCAAGGAACTCTCGCGCATCCACGCGCTGCGCGAAGCGGTGGATCCCATGTTCGTCGCCATCCAGCACCACGCGCAGTACAACAACGACGGCTACCCGCAACGCCCCGGCGGCTGGAACCTGCGCCTGTTCAGCCGCATCGTGACGGTGGCGGACTACTACGACGCCATGACGGCATGGCGCACCTACCAGAAGGAGCCCATCACCGCCGACCGCGCGCTCAACTTCATCCTGCAGAAGGCGGGCTCGATCTTCGATCCGTTCGTGGCCAAGATCTTCGTGCAGGCCATGGGCCTCTACCCGGTGGGGACCATCGTGGAGATGGAGCAGGGCGAGCTGGGCGTGGTGACGCGCCAGAACGCGGACACGCGCTTCCTGCACAGGCCGGTGGTCGAGGTGCTGCGCACCGAGGGCGGCGTCATGCGCCGCGAAATCATCGATCTCGCCGAACGCACCCCCGACGGCAACTACCCGCGCACCATCAGGCGTGCGCTGCACGAGAGCCAGGTCGACATCGACAAGCGGCTCTGCTTCCTCGCCGATGCCGAAAAAGACCCGGCGTAAGTGCCCGGTGACGCGTGAAGGCGCTGTACCGCGAGTGAGATTGTTTTTGTGTTTAAATAGACATTTGTCTTGACAGCCTCCCGGGGGCGCGCCTGCGCGCCCCCATGCTCGTTCGCGCACGCGTCTTCGTTTGCGCCTCATTTTCTCGTAGCTACATCATTGCGCACAACGCGGCGTTTTCAACTCCGGCGTGTGAGTTATCGCGTCTCACGCAAGCTGCGAGCATCGAACATCATCCTCTTATAATTCACACAGCAATACTTCCTCCCGCCAACGTCCCAACCAGGAGGTCCTGCTGTGAACACCCCGACGATTACCCTCCCCGAACATGACATCACCGCCCGCCTTCGCGGCCTGAGCGATCGCGAACTGGTTGCGCGGACATCCGCGCTCGCCCGGGAAGAGCGCGCGGCCACGATCGAGCTGCTGCATCACCTCAACGAGATCGCGCGGCGCAAGGTCTACCTGGAGCTCGGCTTCAGCTCGCTGCACGACTACTGCGTCCGTGGGCTCGCCTATTCGAGTCCCTCTGCGTGCCGGCGCATCCGCGCCGCGCGCTGCATCCGCGAGTTTCCGGATGTGCTGCGGCTGCTGGAGCGGGGTGAACTGGACCTGGGAACCATCTCGCTGATCGAGCCGGTCCTGACCGAAGACAACCACGGCGCCGTGGTCGCGCGGGTACGCGGCCGCACCTACCGGCAGGTCAAACGGGTGGTGGCGGAGTACGGTCCGGTGCTGGCGATCGCCGAAGAACGCATCGAGCCGGTTCGCACGCAGGTGATGCCATCCAGCATGGACGCCGTCCTGTTCGATCGTGAGACTGAGCGCGCCATGCCGGAGGGACCGGCGCGTGCGAACCCGAGCTGGGTGGTCTCGGAACAGAAGACGCTGGTGCAGTTCCTGGCGAGCGATGAACTGATAGCGAAGTACGAGCAGGCGAAGGCCCTGCTGTCCCACTCCAGAATAGACGCCACGTTCGCAGAGGTGCTCGAGGTGATTCTCAGCGAGTACATCGAGCGCCACAGTCCCGAAGCGAGACAGCGCCGGCGCGACGCGCGCAAGGCGGCAAGTGGCAAATCTTCGACCGTCGGCGCCGACGGTAACTCGCGGCATATTCCGGCGAGCGTCCGCGACGAAGTCTCTGTGAGGGACCAGGGCCGGTGCACGTTCGTCGCCCCCGACGGAACGCGCTGGGGAAGCACGTGATGGCTCGCTACTGGCGCCGGCAGTGAGCGCTAGTACTTCGGAATCGACGAATCGATCTCATCGGACCAGGCGTGGATGCCGCCGGTGAGATTCCACACCCTGTCGAAGCCTGCGTCCTGCAGGAAGCCCACCGCCTGCGCCGAGCGCACGCCGGTGCGGCAGTACACCACGATGTCGCGCGACGAATCCAGCTCGTGCACCCGCGCCGCCAGCTCGCCCAGCGGGATCAGCGTGCCGCCGATGTGACACAGTTGCTTCTCGTGCGGCTCGCGCACGTCGAGGACGAACACGTCCTCGCCCGCGTCGAGTCGTTTCTTCAATTCTTTGGGGCCGATGGCCGGAACCGCCATGTCGTCTTGCACCTCTTCTCCGCGGATGCCGCAGAATTCTTCGTAGTCGATCAGTTCGTGGATGGTGCGATTGGGCCCGCACACCGGGCACTCGTCGCTCCTGCGCAGCTTGAGTTCGCGGAAGCGCATCTTGAGCGCGTCGAACAACAACAACCGCCCCGCCAGCGACTCGCCCGCGCCGAGAATCCACTTGATGGCCTCGTTGGCCTGGATGGCGCCCACGATTCCGGGCAGCACACCCAGCACGCCGCCCTCCGCGCAACTCGGCACCAGCCCCGGCGGCGGGGGAGCGGGGTAGAGGCAACGGTAGCACGGCCCGTCCTGGGCCGCGAACACCGTGATCTGCCCCTCGAAGCGGAAGATGCTCCCGTACACGTACGGCTTGCCCGCGAGCACGCACGCGTCGTTCACGAGATAGCGCGTGGGGAAGTTGTCGGTGCCGTCGACCACGATATCATAGTCCTTGATGATCTCCAAAGCGTTGTCGCTGGTGAGCCGCGTCTCGTGCAGCTCGAAGGTCACCGCGGGATTGAGATCCTGCAGGCGCTCGCGCGCGGCCTGCAGCTTGGGCCGTCCCACGTCCCGGGTCCCGAACGTCACCTGGCGCTGCAGATTGGTGACGTCCACCACGTCGAAGTCCACCAGCCCGATGGTGCCCACGCCGGCCGCGGTGAGGTACAGCCCCGCGGGTGCGCCCAGCCCGCCGGTGCCGATCATGAGCACGCGTGCCCGCTTGAGCTTGAGCTGCCCGTCGACGGCCACCTCGGGCATGATGAGGTGGCGGCTGTAGCGCTTGATCTCCTCGGGCGAGAGTCCCTCCACCGCGTACACGTCCGGCGCGCCGCCCGCAATCGACGGCACGATGCTCACCACGTCGCCCGCCTTGAGCGGGGTGGCGTCCTTCTGCAGGTGACGCACGTCTTCGTCGTTGACGTACACGTTCACGAAGCTGCGCAAGCGCCCGTGTTCGTCGAACAGGTGCTTCTTCAGTTCGCCGTGCGCGGCCACCAGGCGCGACAGCGCTTCGCCCACGGTGGCGGCTTCCACCTCGACGGATTCGGCGGAACCGGTGAAGCGGCGCAGGGCGGAGGGAATCAGAATCGAATTGGCCATGAGAATCATCCTCGCTTCGGGGCGCGCGCCGGGGAGTCCGGCAGCGCCTCCACGATTGTCTCGGCCGCGAAGGCGGTGCGGTCGTCGTCGAGAATCCAGCTGGTGGTCTCGCCGGCGACACCGTCCCGCACGGACACGATCACATAGGAATACCACGGAAACGCGTGCTCGCGGTCGTAGTCCGACGGGCGCGCGGGGTGGTCGGGGTGTGAATGGTAGAAGCCCAGCACCTCGAGCGACCGCGCGCGCGCATCGCGCTCGATGGCGCGGTAGTCGTCGGGCGTGATGAGAAAGCGCCGCGCCGCCGCGGATGCCTCGCGCCGGTTGTCGGCCTCGTGCAGTGCTGCGACCTCCCGCGCGCCGTCCGCGGCCAGCGCCCCCAGCAGCGCCCCGCAGCACTCGTGCGGGTAGGTGCGCCGCGCGTGCGCGTGGATCGCGCGCATCAACTCCGGGGCAATGGCAATCACGGCGTGTCCTCCAGGTGGGCGAGCGACGGTGCCGCGGCTTCGTCGGCCACCGCCTCGGGGGTCTCCTCCCAGAAGCGCTCGCTCAGGTACTTCTCGCCGTTGTCGGCAAAGATTGTCACGATCATCGCGTGCCGCTCGCGCGGAATCGACCGCGCGACTTCGATGCACGCCGCGATGGCGGCTCCCGAGGAGACGCCCACCAGCATGCCCTCTTCCCGGATGAGCCGCTTGACCGCGCGGTGCGCGGTCTCGGTCTGGATTTCGATGTTCTCGTCCGCCAGCGACGGGTCGTAGATGCCGGGGACGCGTGCCGTGGGCATGTGCTTCATCCCCTCCAGCCCGTGGAAGGGCGCGTCCGGCTGCACGGAGATCGCGCGGATGGCGGGGTTCAGCTCGCGCAGGCGGCGCGCCGTCCCGGTGAACGTCCCGCTCGTGCCCAGCGCCGCCACGAAGTGGGTGAGGCACCCGGCGGTCTGGTTCCAGATCTCCGGCGCGGTGCTCTCGTAGTGCGCGCGCCAGTTGTCGTCGTTGTCATACTGGTTGAGATACGCGTAGCGCTCAGGTTCCGCGGCGGCGATGCGGCCCGCCGCTTCGATGGCACCGTCGCTGCCCAGGGCGGGGTCGGTGAGCGTGAGCCCGGCGCCGTACGCCTCGAGGATGCGAATCCGCTCCGGGCTGGCGTTGGCTGGCAGCGCGAGCCGCACCGGGTAGCCGCGCGCGGCGCCGATCATGGCGTAGCCGATGCCGGTGTTGCCGGAGGTGGCGTCGAGGATGGTCATGCCCGGCTTGAGGCGCCCGTCCTGCTCGGCGGCGAGGATCATGCGCAGCGCCGGGCGGTCCTTGACCGACCCGCCGGGGTTGAGCCACTCGGCCTTGGCGTAGATGGAGACGTTGGGAAAGGCGCGGTCTATGCGTTCGAGGCGGAAAAGCGGTGTACGGCCGATCCGCGACAGGATCGACTCGTTCTCCGAGCCCTGCAGGGACCGGGCGAGGCGGAGCGGGATGGACGACATGGCAGCTTCATTTGAATTCGGACTCGTTTGGTGCGATTTAGGTGTCGCTAAAAGCGCCCGCGAGGGCGCCAATGGGTGTAAGATACCACGGCATAACGAATTGATCAATACCCCACGTCCGTTTCCACCCCGCCGTGGGCCGCAAAACGGCGTGGAACCGATCTGCGCCGGACTGTATAATAACGAGGCACCCGAACGTGCAGCCGCAGGGCGCCGCCCGATCGAGACAGATTGTTGTCAGACAACAAGTTTCAGACTTCTGAAGACCTCAAGAGGAGAACGTTTGCCATGAGAAACCGATTCGTGCCGCTCGGGACCGGAGTGCTTGCCCTGTGTGTGGGGGCCGCCGTGGTCGCGAGCCTTCCCCGTGGGGCGGCCGCGGAGAACAAACCGTCCGTCGAGATTCCGCGCATGCGCCAGGACTTCGGCGAGGTATTCGAGCGCGCCAAGTACGAGTACTCGTTCACGGTGCGCAACCGCGGCACCGCCGACCTCGTGATCGAAGACGTCAAGCCCGCGTGCGGATGCACCGTGGCCAAATACGACAAGGTCATCGCCCCCGGCGGCGAGGGAAAGATCGAGCTCGTCCTCGACGGCGAGCGCGTGCACGGTGAGTTCGCCAAGACGGCCGTCGTGAAGACCAACGATCCGGAACACCCGGAACTCACCATCACCATCGCGGGCCACGAGATTCCATTTCTGAACGTTGTGCCCGAGGGAACCATCTACCTGCACGGGCGCTACGACGAGGCGGTGGAGAAGTCGGTCACGCTCACGTCCAATGAGAAGGAATTCGATCTCAAGATCACCGGCGTCACGTCCAATATCGACGACAAGATCGAGTACCAGGTGAAGCCGGGCGACGCCAGGGGATCGTTCGTTCTCGACGTGAAGAAGAAGATGAATACGCCGCCGTCGTCGGCGTATGGCAACATCACCGTCGCCACCAACAGCGAGAAGTCGCCCGAGACCATCCTGCAGGTGCACGTGATGACCAAGGGGTCCATCAGCGTGACGCCGCAGACACTCAACTACGGCATGGTCCAGTTCGGAGCCAAGGGTGCCGCGGGCAACCCGGTCACCAAGTCGGTAATGATCCTGAAGACGGACGGGACGTTCGACCTCAAGGACGTCGTCATCGACAACAAGAACTTCTCCGCCAAGATCGAGCCGGTGGAGCCGGGCAAGCAGTACAAGGTGGAAGTGACCTTTGTGCCGCCCGCGAAGACCAGCGCGACCCACCGCGAGGTGGGCGAACTCGTAATCGGCACGTCGGACCCGCGCGAGCCGTCGGTCAAGGTTCACCTGGTTGCACGCGCCATGTAGCGCGGGATGGTGTGGTGCATCGATGAATAGAGCAGTCACAGCAGCGGTACTCGTCGGCGTGTTGCTGATCGTGGCCGGCGCCATTGGCGCGCAGGACAACGGGCAACACCCCGTCGCCGAGTTTGTCGAGACCACCTTCGACTTCGGGGAGGTGTTCGAACAGGCCGAGTACAGGCACGTCTTCGTGGTGCGCAACCGCGGCAAGGCGGACCTGCTCATCGAGGACGTCAAGCCTGGGTGAGGATGCACCGTGGCCGAGTTCGACAAGGTCATCCCTCCTGGTCAGGAGGGCAAAATCAACATGGCGGTAGACGGGGCGAGGGTGCACGGGGTGTTCAGCAAGTCGGCGACCGTGCGAACCAACGATCCCGTCAAGCGGTCGTTCTCCATTGCCATCGCCGGATCGGAGGTCCCCTATCTCAACCTGAGGCCGGAGGGGACCGTGGTATTGCACGGCATGCACGGTGAAACCGTACGGCGTCAGCTCATGGTGACCAGCAACGAGAGGGACCTGGACTTCAAGGTAACCAGGCTCACCTCCAACGTGGACGACAAGATCACGTACACGTTCGCGCCCACCGGCACTCCGGGTGAATACGCGATCGACATCTACAAGAACCCGGAGCTTCCGACGCTCACCACCTACGGTTCGCTGTTCGTGCACACCAACAGCAAGCTGTCGCCCAAGTCGGAGATCCAGGTGAACGTGATGACCAAGGGTTCGATTTCGGTGAGCCCGATCACGCTGAACTTCGGGGCGGTGCGGTTTGGGGACCGTGAAGCCGGGGGTTCGGAGGTTACCAAGAGCGTGATGCTGTCGAAGGGCAGCGAGTTCGAGGTGACGGGTGTCGACCTGAACAACCCCAACTTCGTGGCGGTGCCCGAACCGATTTCGGGCGGGCGCCAGTACCGCGTCCTGGTGACGTTCCGTCCCCCCATGAAGCGCCAGTCCCGGCACATTGAATCGGCGGAGATGATCATTCACACCAATGACTCGCAGGAGCCGGCGATCCGCGTCGCGGTCGTCGCGCGCGCGATGTAGCAAGGACACGAGCCACAGATGAACAACAAAGTCGTTTTGGCAGCGGGTATGGGGATGGTGGTTCTGCTGGCCGGTGTTCTTGCCGTCGGCATGAAGAAGGGCGACGCCCAGGAGCCCAAAGGGGCCACCCAGGTGGAGGAGACCCGGCCGCTCGGCATCCCCGCGTCGGCGGCGGAGCTTCCCGCGGGCGCGGACGCGTCCGAGGTGTATGCGAACCTGACCGGCGAGATCGAGATGCTCTCCCGCCAGGCGTCGGGGTCCAATTCGCCCGAGGAGCAGATGCGGATCTTCGGCGAGATGCAGGCCAAGCTGAAGGCCTTCCGGGCCCAGTACCCCGGCACGCCGGAGGCGCTGGACGCCGCGTTCCAGCTGGGCGCGCTGAGCTACAGCGTGCAGGACAACGAGCAGGCCGCGCTGATGTTGAGCGAGTTCCTGCACAAGGCGGATCCGAGCGACCGGCAGAAGATCGCCTACGCGCATTTCTACCTGGCGGAGGCGTTCCGCGGCGCGGGTAAGTACGACGACGCCGAAGGCGAGTACAAGACCATCCTCACCAATTTCAGTGATGTGAACCCCAGGTTGACGCAGTTTGTTCAGAGCAACATGGCAATGCTGGGCGCCGAGCGCAAACTGGCGGTGGGCAAGGAACCCATCGCGTTCTCGGTCAAGGGGATCAAGGGCGAGAAGCTCTCCCCGGCGGACTACCGCGGCAAGGTGCTGCTCATCGACTTCTGGGCCACCTGGTGCGGCCCGTGCATTGCGGAGATGCCCAATGTGAAGAGCGTGTACAAGAAGTACCACGCCAAGGGCTTCGAGATCGTCGGCATCTCGCTGGACCAGTCGCGCGACAAGCTCGATGCGTACATCCAGCAGCAGGGAATCGAATGGCCGCAGTACTTCGACGGCAAGTTCTGGAACAACGACATCGCACAGATGTACGGGATCAAATCCATCCCGACCACGCTGCTGGTGGACCGGCAGGGCAAGATCCGCTACAAATCGCTGCGCGGACAGCAGCTCGAGGCGGCGGTGGAGAAGCTGATCGCGGAGACGTCGTGACGTTTCGGTGAGTGCCGGCTGAATTCGGGCGCCCGGGTGTCACCATCCGGGCGCCTTTTTTTGTCCGCGCGACTAGCGCGCCCCGAGCAGCGCCTCGATGATGGCCACTTCCATGGCGATGCGCGCGTCCCAGGATGCGAAGGTCTCGCGCGCTAAGCGCTGCGCCGATTCGCCCATGCGCGCGCGCGCGCTGTCGCTCTCCAGCAGCAGCTCGATGGCATCCGCCAGCGCGGTCACGTCGCCATCCGCCACCAGTGCGCCGCTCTCGCCGGGGCGCACCACGGTGGCGGTATCACCGGTGTCGTAGGCCACCACCGGCACGCCGCAGATCATCGCCTCGCAGGTGGGCAGCGCGCGGTTGGTGAGTGTGCTGGTGGAGACGAACACGTCACTCGCCGCCAGCAGGCCCGGCACGTCGTCGTGAGGCACCGTTCCCAGGAAGCGGATCGCGGCCGCGTTGTCCCCCGCGGCTGCTTCGCACCGGGCGCGTTCGACACCGTCGCCGGCGACGATGAAACTCACATCACCGTGGCCCCGCTGCACCAGCGACTGCGCGGCGCGGATGAAGTCCAGGGGCCGTTTGGAGGGTACCAGGCGGGCCAGAAACAGCACCACGCGTGCACCCGGGGCGATCCCCAGCCGCGCCCGCGCGTCTGCGCGATCCACCGGGCGCTCCATCCAGTCGAGGTCGAGTCCGTTGGGAAGGAAGTGAACCCTGTCCGCGGGGATACCCTGGCGTCGCAGAATTTCGCCGCCGCGCGTGCCGTCGTCGAGCACGATCCACGCATCCTGCGGGTAGCGGAGCGCGCGCAGTTGCTCCAGGTTCTTGAACCAGTACTTGAGCGGCGGCCACTCCGTGTGCACCAGGTCCATGACGCCGAACAACTTCACCACGCCGGGAATGCCAAGCGTGCGGCCGATGCGCCACGTGGTGCAGGTGGTGTAGTGCGAGTGCCCCAGCACCAGGCGCGCGTCGATTGCGCGTGCCAGACGCAGCGCCCTCGGCGCAACCACCAGGTCGAACAGCAGCGGCCACAGCGGCCGGCGCAGGAAGGTGGGCAACCGGCGCGTGGCGCGAAAGAAATTGGGATAGAAGTGCGTGTGTACGCGCGGGTCGCGCACGCGCGAACGCGGACGCAGAAAATGGATGGCGTATCCCGCCGCGGTGAAGCCGTCGATGAAGCGGTCGTCGTCGGAAACACCGGCGGCGATGTTCTGCTCGCCATCCAGCGACCACACCGTCTCCCACGGCGATACGATGAGGATGGGTCCGCGCGGCGGGCCTGAAGGCGGGGCTTCTGCGGGCGCCCGGCTCACCCGATGGTGCATGCGAGCGAACCGATGCGCTCGATGGTTGCGACCAGACGGTCGCCGCGCGCCAGAAAACGCGGCGGCTTGCGGTAGACCCCGACACCCGCGGGTGTTCCTGTGGCAACCACGTCGCCCGGTTCCAGGGTTGCGGTCTGCGAGATGTGATGCACCAGGAAGTCCACGGTGAAGGTCATGCGATCCGTGCGGCTGTCCTGCATGGTCTCGCCGTTGAGCGTCAGGGAAATGCCGAGCTGGTGCGGGGAGGGGATCTCGTCGCGGGTAACCAGCCACGGTCCCAGCGGACCGCTGCCGTCCACGCTCTTGGCGCGAAACCACTGCTTCTCGCGTGCCTGCAGATCGCGCGCGGACAGGTCCATGAACACCGCGTAGCCGGCCACGTGGTCGTACGCCTGTTCCAGCGGCACGCGGCGCGCGCGTTTACCGATGACGAAGGCCAGCTCGACCTCGTAGTCGAACTGTTCCACCCCCAGGGGGTAGGGAACCGTGTCGCCGTCTCCGCACAGAGAGTTGGGGCCCTTGGCGAACATCATGGGATAATCCGGCGCGGTCTTGCCCTGTTCCTCGGCGTGGTCCGCATAATTCAAACCCAGGCAGATGATCTTGGATGGATTGGTGATCACGGGGCCGAGACGCGTTTCCGCCATGGGCAAGCGCACGGTTCCCGGCAGTGACGCCGCGCGCGCGCCGATCGCGCGCACTTCGTCCAGCATGTCGCCGCCCAGCATCTCGCGCACCGTGGCCGGCAGCGACGGTGACACCGCACGCAGGTCGACGATGGTTTCACCCACCACCAGCCCCGGGCGCTCCTCTCCGGCGGGGCCGAAACTCGCCAGTTTCAACGTTCGCCTCCCTGCGCGGCCGACCCGGTGATTCCCGACAATCGTTCCAGGAACTCTTTCTTGTCGATGAACTCCACCGCGCGCAGGTCGTCCCGCTCCGCACCCCGGGCGTCGATGAAGACGATGGTGGGCACGCCGCGAATGTCGAACTTCTCGCGCACCGCGCGCACATCCGCCGAACCGTGCTCGGTGAGGTCCGCCTTCAGCGGAACCACGCCCCGCGCCGCCTCGATCACCTCGGGCTGGTTGAACGTCTGGTGCTCGAGCTCCTTGCACGGCAGGCACCAGTCCGCCGAGAAGTCGATCACCACCGGCTGCCCGTTGCCGATGGCCTCTGCCAGCGCGCTCTCCGTGTAGGGGATCCAGGCAATGCCGGGCTGGTCGCTACGCCCGAGGATATTGCCCGGCGCGAGGATCAGGTAGAGGCCGTAGAGCGGCATGGCCACGCCGACGAAGCGCCGGAACGCGTTGAAGAAGATGGAGGTCGACCGCGCACGCACCATGAAGCCCAGCAGCACGCCGCCGATCACCAGCACCGCACCCAGCAACCCGAAGTACAGCGAGTCGCCGGCCACCGGGCGCAGGAAGTACACCGCCATGGCCAGCAGCACCACGCCGAAGAGCTTGCGGATCCACTCCATCCACTCGCCGGACTTGGGCAGGCGCGCGATGTTGCCGGACGCCACCGCCAGCACCACGAAGGGAAGCCCCAGCCCCAGTGCCAGCACGAAGAACAGCGAGAAGCCGAGGAACAGGCTGCCCGACTCGCCCACGAAGGTCAGCAGGCCGAGCACGAACGGCCCGATGCAGGGTGCGGCCACGATGCCCACGGTGAGCCCCATCAGGAACGAGCCCAGCGCGCCCTGCTTGGCGGTGCCGGCGACACCCGCGAGCCGCATGGGGACGCGGATCTCGTAGAACCCGAACATCGACATCGCAAGCCCCACCATCACCAGCGCCACCACCACCAGCACCAGCGGGTTCTGCAGCGCGCTGCCGAACAGGCTGCCGGTGAACGCCGCCACCAGTCCCAGGGCGGAGTACATGGTGGCCATGCCCAGCAGGTACAGCACTGCCAGCAGCATGGTGCGCGAGCCACGGCCGCGCGATTGTCCGCCGAAGTAGCTCACCGTGATGGGAATCATCGGATACACGCACGGCGTCAGGTTGAGCGCCAGGCCCCCCAGGAACACGAGGATGTATCCGAACAGCAACCCGCGCCGGGCGATTGCGCTCTGCAGCGCGTTCTTCTCGCCGGGCTGTGTCGCGGACGCGATGGAAGAGAAATCCATGCGGTCGAAGACCTCGGTGTTGGCCAGGTCCACCGATTCGCGCGGCGACGAAATGCGCACCGGGATCTCCACGTCGATGGTCTGGGGCAGCAGGCACTTCTCGTTGTCGCACGCCTGGTAGGTCACGCGGGCGACCACGGTGGTCTCGCCCAGCGCGGCGTCCGCCGCCACGTCCACCACCGCTCCGATCCGCACCGTGCCTTCGTAGAGCAGCAGCGGGGACTCGGAAAAGTCGAGCTTCATGCTGACGCCCGCGGGGTAGACCGTGCCGCGCAGCGTCATCCCCGGCGGCAACTCGAAGGTGACCTCGGTCGGGACCAGGAAATCCTCGGTGACCTTGTGGGCGTTGACGTGCCACGGCTCACGGATCTGGACTTCGACCGCCAGTTGCGCGTTGCCGCCCTGCGGCACGTTGGACAGCGAGACAAAACCGGACGCGGTAACCGGTTCGGCGAACGGATCCGGCGCCAGATCGATGGCGCGCGCATCCGTAAATGGTTGCAGCGCCGACACGGCCAGCGCCAGGAGGACCGCACTAAATCGTTTCATCATAATGAGTGTCGGGAGATGGGTGACGGGTCGCACCGGATCCACACCACTTGTACACCGGGTGCGGCGGGGTTCGCCCCGATCATAACCGCTGGCGCCCGGCCGCGCAACCGGCCGCCGCGTCCTCAATCCGGGGCGGCCTGCGCCATGCGGTCGAGCAGATAGGGGGCGAGGCGCTTGTGGATCGGCCGCACCAGCTTCCACAGGTAGACGCTGCGCCTGCCGTGCACGCGCGCCATGGATACCACGGTGAGCGTGTTGGGGTTGGTCTTGCGCTCGAGCATGTAGGAAATGAAGAAGCGGATTCCGCCCCGGTACCCTTCGAACACCACCTCGTCCTCGTCGCGATAGATCTCCCGGGCGCCGAAGTGGTAGGCGTTCTCCGCCACGCGGTCGATATTACGATAGGTGTTGTAGACGAGCGGCGCGCGGTAGGCGTCCATGTAGTCGTTCTGATAGGAGGCCAGGTAGCTCGTGGACGGCACCGGGATGGGGACCACGTCGTGCGTGCTCGCGACCCCCGCCATGATGAAGATCCCGACGAGTCCCGCGAAGGCGACGATGACCGCTATCGCCACGAACGCCCTCAGGATTGTTCCGACCATGATTCCTCCCGCTGCGATGGCGCTGGCGCAGAGTATGGGCACAACCCGCTGTCCCCGTCGAGCGTCATGTGCGCAATCGCGGTCAGCCGCGCACCAGCCGGGCGAAGAAGGCCAACGGAATCAGCCCGAACCAGAGCGCAAACAGCAGGCCGTTGAGCAGCACACCGTCCATGGGGCGCGCGGATTCCGGGCGCCGGACCGCCGCCAGGGCTGTAACCGCCAGCCACAGCGCGTGCGGGACCGTGACCAGGTAGGCCGCGCCGTACCAGCCGGACACGATGCGGTCCTGCCAGAGCAGGATGCCGCCCAGGCTGGCCGCGATCGCCGCCGCCGCCGCGATCCCCGCCGCGCCGCGGGGGCCGAATACCACCGCGTAGGTTCGCCGCCGCACCGCTTCGTCGGCGCGAATATCGGGGATGCCGGCGAGCGTGCGAAACGCCAGCAGGGCGCAGAATGCCGGCATGGCGATGAGCCAGGGCAACGGGTCCGTGCGCGCGCCGCCCTGCGTGACCCATCCGGTCAGCGCGGGGAAAACGCCCAGGCCGAGGGCCGCGCTGATCTCGCCCAGGCTGCGCTGGCACAGGCGCACCGGTGGCGCGCTGTAGCCCAGCCCCAGCGCGAGCCCCAGCACCAGCAGGGCCAGCGTGGGCATGCGCAGCGCGTGCGGCGTGAGTGCCAGCAGCAGACCCGAGGCCGCACCCAGCGCGGCGATGGCGATCGCCGCGCCACGCACCACGGCGTCGCGGGTCATGGCGCCGGTCACGAGGGTACGCGATCCGCCCGAGAAGCGGCCCGGGCTGCGGTTGACGATGTCACCCGGATAATCGAAGTGCTCGTTGGTGAGCGCGGCCGCGACGTAGATCAGCAGCAGTGAAGCGCACGCGACGAGCGCGCGCGGGAGATCGAAGGCGCGCGCCTCCAGCGCGCCGGCCGCCGCTCCCGCGCCGAACATCAACACCACGAAGGGCATGTACTCGGCGCGCACCGCGCGCACCCACGCCGATATTCTGGAAACGGGCACGCCTTTGATCCTCCGGTTGCGCCTTGCCGTCAGCGTTTGACGGCCAGGGTCAGTCCGTCCCGCAGCGGCAGTACCACGCGCTCCACGCGCAGGTCGCGCGCAACGTGCTGGTTGAAGGCCACGATGGCATGGTCGTCCTTCTCGCGCGGATCCAGCACCTTGCCGCTCCACAGCACGTTGTCGGCCAGCAGCGCGCCGCCGGCGCGTACGTGCGGCACGCACGCCTCCCAGTAGCGGATGTAGTTCTGCTTGTCGGCGTCGATGAACACCATGTCGAACGGCCCTCGCAGGCCGGCGAGGGTCTCCAGGGCCGGGCGCAGTTCCAGCGTGATCTTGGCCCCGTGCGCGCTGCGCGCCCAGTAGCGGCGGGCGATGGCGGTGGCGCGGGGGTCGACGTCGCAGGTGATGACGCGGCCGTCCGCGGGCAGGCCCTCGGCCAGGCACAGCGAGCTGTAGCCGGTGAAGGTGCCGATCTCCAGCACGCGCCGCGCGCCCATCAGGCGCGCGAGCAGGCGCAGGAAGAGGCCTTCGGAATGCCCCACCATCATCTGCGGGCTGTCCATGCTGGCGCGCGTCTCTTCCGCGAGCTCGGCAAGCAGGGCTGGCTCCGGCGAGGAATGTTCCGCGGCGTAGGCGTCGATGGCTTCGGAGACGATCGGGATCATGGCGGCCTTTCCGCGCGGCGGGAGCCGCGCCGGTAACCGGGAGCATACGCGACCGGGTGCGCGCGGGCAATTCTTCCCGGTGCTGGTTGCGCCGCCGCCGCGCGCACATTACTATGCCCGCACCATGCAGGTGTTGTATCTCATTCGCCACGCCGAGACCGGATTCAACCGGGTGGGGCGGGTCCAGGGGCACACCGAGTCGACGTTGAGCCGGCTGGGTCACACCCAGGCGCGCCGCACCGGCGAGCGCCTCGGCTACGTGGACTTCGTGGCCGCGTACGCCAGCCCCTCCAGGCGCACGCTGCAGACCGCACGCATCGCCCTGGGCGACCGCGTGGACGTGAACGCGCGCGAGGGCCTGCGCGAGATCAACCTTGGCGCGTGGGAGGGGCTCAAGGCGAGCACGCTGCGCAAGCGCTACCCGCGCCAGGTGCACCTGTGGTTTCACAAGCCCAGCGCGGTGCGCATCGCGGGCGCGGAAACGGTGGCGCAGTTCCGGCGGCGCGTGGTGCGGGAGATGAAGGGAATCCGCGAGACGCACCCGAAGGGGGAGATCGCGGTGGTGACGCACGGCGGCGTGATCTGCGTCTATCTGACCGCGCTGCTGGGCATGAAACTCGATGACCTGTGGCAGTTCAAGATCCGCAACGCGTCGGTGACGCGGGTTCTGTTTCCGCAGGGCCGCGCGCGCGTCGACCTGCTCGGCGACATCCACCACCTCAACGGCGCCTTCCGCGAGATTCCCAACCGGCCGTTCCGGCTGTTTCCGTAGGCACACGTTCCCGTCCGTAACCCGCCTCAGTATCCGATCTCTTCCAGCGCGCGCTCCACGTGAACCAGCCGCTCGCCGGCGGCGACGCGACGCGCGTCGCACAGCGACTTCAGCATTGCCAGCGACGCCGCGTCGTCCACGTCGTACCAGGGCGGGGTCAGCGCCAACGACAGACCGGCCTTGTGTACCGCGTCGACCGTGCGCGCGAACACCGCCGCGCTGCCCCAGGGGATGTCGCGAAACAGCGCCGGCGCGATGGCGCGCAACCCCACCAGGTAATACCCGCCGTCCAGCGCGGGGCCGAGGACGACGTCGCGATGCTTGAGCAGCCGGAAGGCGCGCTTGACGTGGGTCAGGGGAAGGTCGGGGCTGTCGGAGCCGATGATGACCGCGCGGGCGCCGGGGGACTGCAGCAGCGTCTCGAAGGCAGCCGCCAGGCGCTCACCCAGCGCCTCGCCCCGCTGTTCGGCCACCGGCCAGCCGCGCGGGAGCACCGGGGCCAGGTCCGCGGGGCTGCCCCCGGAGACGAACACCGTGGGCCGCAGGCGGGTGCGCTGGAGCCTGGCGGTAAGGTCATGTAAAAAAGCAAGATAGAGCTTGGCAGAGCCGTCCGGGGTGAGCGGCGGGACGAGCCGGGTCTTCACCGCGCCGGGCACCGGGACCCGCACGAATATGCCTAATTTATTGTAATACATTGTGTTATGGCTCCGGATCGCACCCGGGAACGCCCGACTCTAACACGCCCGGGCCCCTGCCCGCAGCCGCGAAACCGGGCCGTTCCCGACCCCGCGATCCACGTTGACACCCCGCCGGGGTTCGCGGTAACTTGAGCACGGAGATCTTTGTGAAATTGGTTACAAAGACCCCCCGGTTCCAGAATCATCCCAAATTCAACGTCCGCGCTAGCGACACATGACGCTTGCCCTGAAATACGTCCCGGTGCTGGTTCTCTTTGCGCTCGCGCTCATGATCCCGTTGATCATGCTCGGGATCGCGGGCGTCACCGGCCCACGCCAGGGCAGTCCGCGCAAGTTCACGCCCTTCGAGTCCGGCGTGGAGTCGATCGGCGACACGCGGCACCGTTTCTCGGTGCGATTCTTCCTGGTGGCGCTGCTCTTCATCATCTTCGACATCGAAGCCGTCTTCATTTATCCGTGGGCCGTGCTCTTCCGTGAACTCGGTTTATTCGGACTGGTTGAAATGACGATATTCCTGACAGTTCTGCTCCTCGGACTGTTCTACGTGTGGAAGAAAGGGGCGCTGGAGTGGGAATAAACCAGGACATGATCAATCCGGTCACCAAGGACGAGACCGGCATCATCACCACGCGCCTGGACGACATGGTGCGCTGGGGACGGAAGAACTCGCTGTGGCCGCTGCCGTTCGGAACGGCGTGCTGCGCCATCGAGTTCATGGGCGTGGTGTCGAGCGATTTTGACATCTCGCGTTTCGGCGCCGAGCTGGTGCGCTTCTCGCCGCGCCAGTCGGACGTGATCCTCGTCGCGGGCACCATCAACTACAAGCTGGCCCCGGTGCTCAAGCGCATCTACGACCAGGTGCCCGAACCCAAGTACGTTATCTCCATGGGCGCCTGCGCGTGTTCCGGCGGTTTCTACGACAACTATGCGACGGTGCAGGGAATCGAGCAGTTCATCCCGGTGGATGTGTTCATCCCGGGCTGCCCGCCGCGCCCCGAGGCCATCCTCGACGCCATTTTGAAGCTGCAGGAACGGATTGCGAAGGAGCCCGTAACCAAACGCGGCGTGCCGCGCCGTCACGAGGTCGTGGACAAATTCCGCGACAACCAGGACTAGGAAGCCAGTGGCAGACAAGCAGAGCACCCAGCACGACGCCATCGTCACCGCCCTCAAGAGCCGGTTCGGCGAGGGCATCATCGACGTGGACCGCGCGTTCGGCGACTGCACCTTCGTGGTGAGCAAGTCCGCCGTGCACGACGTGCTCGCGCACCTCAAGGACGACCACGGCTTCAACATGCTCATGGACATGGCGGGCGTGGATTGCATGAACCTGCCGTCGTACCGCGAGCGATTCGAACTCAACTACATGCTGTACTCGGTGCCAAACAACGTGCGCGTGCGCGTGGAAGTGCCGGTGCCGGAGCTGGACATGGATGTGCCCACCGCCACCGACCTGTGGAAGTCGGCCAACTGGGCGGAGCGGGAGGCGTTCGAGATGTTCGGATTCAACTTTGTCGGGCATCCCTGTCTGAAGAGATTGCTGACGCACCACGAGTTCAAGGGGCACCCGCTGCGCAAGGATTACCCGGTGATGGCGGGGCAGTGGTGCTCGTCCACCTCGGACATGACCGAAGAACTGAACGAGCCGAAATAGACCATGGCCGACCCGAAGACATTCAACATCGAGGACTTCGTCCCCCGCGACGGCCAGGAACGCCCGCGGTATTCGGCGAAGGACTTCGACGGCGACGTGGACCCCTTGCGCGACGACTTCAACGAGGGCCTCACACTCCCCGACATCAACACCCAGCCGATGTTCATCAACATCGGGCCCACGCACCCGGCCACCCACGGCACCTTCCGCGTGTACTGCCAGCTCGACGGCGAGACGGTGGAGAAGGCCGGCGTGGACATCGGCTACCTGCACCGCGGTTTCGAGAAGATCGTCGAGATCAAGCAGTACAACCAGGTCATCCCGTACACCGACCGCCTCAATTACTGCAGCGGCCTCACCAACAACGTGGGCTACTGCAAGGCGGTGGAGCGGATGATGGGCCTGGAAGTGCCGCCGCGCGCCATCATGATCCGCGTGATCATCATGGAGATCCAGCGCATCATGGACCACATGATCTGCTGCGGCGCCAACATCGTGGACATCGGCGCGCTCACCAACTTCTGGTACTTCTTCAACGCGCGCGAGAAGCTGAATGACCTGCTGGAGGCGCTCACCGGCGCCCGCCTCACCTACAGCTACACGCGCGTGGGCGGCCTGGCGTGGGATCTCCCCGATGGCTGGCGCGACAACGTCAAGACCGTCCTCAAGGGGATCCCGAAGGCCATCGCGGACGTACGCGGCCTCACCCAGAAGAACCGCATCTTCCAGGACCGCACGCGCGGCGTCGGCGTGATCAGCCAGGAAGACGCCATGAGTTTCGGCTGGACCGGACCCACGTTGCGCGCCACCGGCGCCGACCTGGACCTGCGCAAGGTGCAGCCGTACTACGGCTACGAGAACTTTGACTTTGACATCCCGGTGGGCGTGAACGGCGATGTGTTCGACCGCATCCTGTGCCGTATCGAGGAGATGGACGAGAGCCTCAAGATCATCCACCAGGCCATCGACATGATTCCCGACGGTCCGGTGATCGTGGACGACAAGAACGTGGTGCTGCCACCCAAGCAGAAGGTGCACACCTCCATGGAGGCGCTCATCAACCACTTCAAACTGGTGATCGAGGGCGTGAAGCCCGCGCCGGGGCGCATCTACGACGCCATCGAGACGCCCAACGGCGAGCTCGGCTTCTACATCATAAGCGACGGCAGCGGCCACCCGTACCGCATCAAGGTGCGCCCGCCGTGCTTCTACGCGATGAACACGCTGAAATTTCTCATCGAGGGCGGCATGGTGGCGGACATCGTTGCCATCCTTGGCGGGCTCAACGTGATCGCGGGAGAGCTGGACCGGTAAGACCCATGTCGCACGGACACCACGCCATCGTCAGCACCGGGAAACCCTTTGCGTTCTCACCCGAGAACGAGAAGCGCTTCCAGGAGCTGCTGCCGAAGTACCCCAGCAAGCGCGCGGTGGTTCTGCCCGCGCTGTGGCTGGCGCAGGAGCAGGAGGGACACCTCACGGTGGAGTCCATGGAATACGTGGCGAAGAGGCTGGAGCAGACCGCGGTGAGCGTGTTCGCGGTGGTCGAGTTCTACTCCATGTTCAAGACCGAGGCCATGGGGAAGCACCACATCCAGATCTGCCGCACGCTCACCTGCGACATGCTCGGCTGCGAGAACCTGCAGGCAGTCATCCACAAGAAACTCGGCATCGGCCCCGGCGAGAAAACCGCGGACTGCAAGTTCAGCCTGGAGATGGTGGAGTGCCTGGGTTCGTGCGGAACCGCGCCGGTGATGCGCATGGATAACCGTTACTGGGAGAACCTGTCGGTGGAGAAACTCGAGCGGATCATCGACGCCTGCAAGGCGGGGCGCGATCCGGCATCGGAAGATACCGGCCGCTGAAGACGAAGAACGCGATGTCACACACCATCATCAGCACGCGCTTCGACAAGAAGGACAACCACACGCTGGCGGGTTATCTGGCCAACGGCGGCTACCGCACGCTCCCCAAACTGTTCGGCATGAAGCCCGACGAGGTGATCGAAGAGGTCAAGCGCTCCGGGCTGCGCGGCCGCGGCGGCGCCGGCTTCCCGACCGGCATGAAGTGGAGCTTCGTTCCAAAGAACACCGACAAGCCCAAGTACCTGTGCGTCAACGCCGACGAGGGCGAGCCGGGCACCTTCAAGGACCAGCTCATTCTCAAGTTCGACCCGCACGCGCTCATCGAAGGCATCATTGTGTGCTGCTACGCGGTGGGGATCAAGACCGCCTACGTGTATATCCGCGGCGAGTACGACTTTCCGATTGCGCGCTTCAGCGCCGCAGTGGCGGAGGCGTACGCGAAGGGTTACCTCGGCAGGAACATCCAGGGCTCCGGCTTCGACCTCGACGTGGTGGTGCACCGCGGCGCGGGCGCGTACATCTGCGGCGAGGAAACGGGCCTCATCGAGTCGCTCGAGGGCAAGAAGGGTCAGCCGCGTCCCAAGCCGCCGTTTCCGGCGGTGGTGGGTGCCTTTGGTTGCCCGACCGTGGTCAATAATGTCGAGACCATCGCCGCGCTGCCGTGGATCATGGAGAACGGCGCCGCCGCCTATGCGGCCATCGGCACCGAGAAGAGCAAGGGGACCATGCTGTTTTCCATCAGCGGCATGGTGGAGCGTCCCGGCGTGTACGAGAGCGAGTTCGGCGTGAACCTGTGGGACTTCATCGAGAAGTCCACCGGCGGCATCAAGGGCGGCAGGAAGCTCAAGGCCGTCATCCCGGGCGGTTCGTCGTCGGCCATTCTCACCGCCGAAGAGGCGCGCAACGTGAACCTGGATTACGAGTCGATCGCGGCGGCGGGCTCCATGGTGGGTTCGGGTGCGATCATGGTGCTCGACGAGGACACCTGCGTGGTACGCGCGCTCGAGGTGGTGCTGCGCTTCTACGCGCACGAGTCGTGCGGACAGTGCCCGCCGTGCCGCGAGGGAACCTACTGGATGTACCAGCTGGTGAGCCGCATCCGCGCGGGCAGGGGACGCCCCGAGGACATCGATACGCTGCTCGCCATCTGCCCCGACATGACGGGGCGCACGGTGTGCGTGCTGGCGGACTCGGCCGCCATTCCCACGGCCAGCTACATCAAGAAATTCCGCCCCGAGTTCGAGGCGTACATCGACAAGGCCAACCCGCCCGAGCGCAAGCTGATGCCGGGTGGCGTGAACCTGGAAGCGGGGGCGCACTGATGCCGGTAACGCTCACCATCAACGGCAAGCAGGTGCAGGCGGCCGAGGGCGCGCTGCTCATCGACGTGTGCGCCGAGCACGGCATCGACGTGCCGCACTTCTGCTACCACCCCGGGCTCGGCCCCGACGGCAACTGCCGCATGTGCCAGGTGGAATTTATTACAGAGCGCGGCGGGCGCCTGGGTATCTCGTGCAAGACGGTGGTGAGCGAGGGCCTGGTGGTGGACACCAACAGCGCCGCGGCGAAACGCGCGCGCGCGTCGGTGGAGGAGATGCTGCTGCTCAACCACCCGCTGGACTGTCCCATCTGCGACAAGGCCGGCGAGTGCACGCTGCAGAACTACTACATGGAGCACGACCTCCAGAACAGCCGCCAGGATTTCACGCGCTTCAAGAAGGAAAAGGCCAGTGACATCGGGCCCACGCTCATCCTCGACCAGGAGCGTTGCGTGCTGTGCGACCGCTGCGTGCGTTTCCTGCGCGATGTCGCGGGCGAAGAGCAGCTCTACATCGCCGGGCGCGGCCACGAGGCCTACATCACCACCTTCCCGGGACAGGAAGTGACGAGCCCGTACTCGATCAACACCGTGGACCTGTGCCCGGTGGGCGCGCTTACCTCCAAGGACTTCCGTTTCGACTCGGCCACCTGGTTCCTCAAGAACACGAACTCGGTGTGCACCACGTGCGCCCGCGGCTGCAGCATGCAGATCCAGAGCAAAAAGGGTCAAATATATCGCATGCGCCCGCGGCACAATCCGGACGTCAACGGCTACTGGGCGTGCGACGAGGGCCGCTTGAACTACCAGTTCGTCAATCACGACCGCCTGCAAACCCCCGCCCTGCGGCGCGGTGGCGAGATACTGCCGTGTTCGGGCCAGGAGGCGGTGTCGGCCATCCGCGAGATGCTGGGCCTGCGGCCGGCCGGCAAGGCGGACGCGGCCACGGCGCGCAAGAGCGTTATTCTGCTCTCCGCCACGGCCACGCTGGAAGAGATGTTCCTGTTCCGGCGCCTGGGGGCGGAGTGCCTCAACGCGACCGTGCTGGTGGCGCGGCACGTGCCCGACGGCGTCACCGACAAGATTCTGCGCCGCGCCGACCGGCACCCCAACACAAAGGGTGCCGAGATGCTCGGCCTGCGCGTCATCGATCTCACCGCCGGCGCGGACGCGTCGGTGGTGACGGGCGCACTGGGCAGCGACGGCGTCCTGCTGGCGGTTGGATTCAATACGCACATCTCGCCGGCGCTGGACGCGATCCTCGCCGACGCCAAGCGCATCGTGGCCTTCTCGGGGTGCGCGTCGGTGCTCACCGAGCGCGCCGAGATGGTCTTTCCGGGCCTGACCTTCGCGGAGAAGGACGGCCTGGTGGTCAATTTCGAGGGGCACGTGCAGCAGCTGCGTCCCGCGATCGACGCAAAGGGCGAGTCGGAGTGGCGCATCGCGGATGCGCTGCTGTCTTCGCTGCTCGGCGTGAAGCCGCACGAGTCGGTTGCGCACGTGCGCAAGGCAATCATGGACGTGGTGCCCGCCTTTGCGGGCGTGGACCTGAACAAACTGGGAGCCACGGGAGCGCGTGCCGCCGCGCAGCCGGTGGCGGGGTGATAGAAGTACCAACATGACACCCAACTGGGTTGACTTCGCCATCATCGGCGGCAAGGCCATCTTCATCTGGGCTTTTGCGCTGTCGCTCATACCGGTGCTGATCTGGTTCGAGCGCAAGGGCGCGGCCTTCATCCAGGACCGCGCCGGTCCCAACCGCGCCGCCGTCCTCGGCATCCGCCTCGCGGGCCTCATTCATAATATCGCCGACGTGGTCAAGCTCCTCATGAAGGAGATGATGATCCCCCCGCAGGTGAACCGGACCTACTTCATGATTGCGCCGGTGCTCGGGTTCACGTTCATCCTCACCTCGTTCGCGGTGATTCCCTGGGCGGACCATTTCCTGGTGGCGGGGCGCAACATCTCCATGCAGGTGGCGGACCTCAACGCGGGCATTCTCTATATCCTCGCGGTCACCTCGCTCAACGTGTACGGCATCGTGCTGGCGGGCTGGTCGTCCAACAACAAGTTTGCGCTGATGGGCGGGCTGCGCTCCACCGCGCAGATGATCAGCTACGAGATTCCGCTGGGGCTCGCGCTGGTGGGCGTGTTCATGGTGTTCTCCACCGTGCAGCTCAACGAGATCGTGCGCGGCCAGGGCGACCTGCTGTGGGGCTTCCTGCCGCGCTGGGGCGTGGTGGTGCAGCCGCTGGGCGCGATCCTCTTCATCGTGGCGGCGTTCGCCGAGACCAACCGCAACCCCTTCGACCTGCCCGAGGGCGAGTCCGAGATCGTGGCCGGCTACCACGTTGAGTACAGCGGCATGCGTTTCGCCCTCTTTTATATGGGTGAGTACGCGGCCATGGTGCTTTCCGCCGCCATGATCACCACGCTGTTCTTCGGCGGCTGGCAGATTCCGTGGTTCCCGACCGAGACCATCGTGGCGCATGCGCACGTGTGGCTCAAGGTGATGCTGGGCGTGGGTGGGGTGGGCGCGCTGGCCTTCGCGGTGATCATGTTCATCTGGGCACGCCGCATGCGCGTCGGCGGCTTCGGTGACATGCGCGACCAGGAGGGCAACGTGCTGGGCACACTCAACATCCTGGTGGGTGTGGCCATGTTGTTCTTCCTGTTCAAGGTGGCGGGTATGAATTCGCTCCCCGAGTGGGGCGCGCGCACGGTAACACTGGTGGCGCAGATCAGCGCGTTCGCCGTGAAGACCATCTTCTGGTGCTGGGTGTTCATCTGGGTGCGCTGGTCGCTCCCGCGCTTCCGGTACGACCAGCTCATGCGCCTGGGGTGGAAGAACATGATCCCGCTGTCGTTCGTGAACATACTGCTGACGGGTCTGGTCCTGATCCTGATGGGCAAATAAATGGCCATCCTGTTCTACATATTCGCCGCACTCGCGGTGCTGGGCGGACTGCTCATGGTGAGCCTGCGCAACCCGCTGTCGGGGGCGTTCTCGCTCATTCTTTCGCTGGTGTCGCTGGCGGGCCTCTTCGCCATGCTCAACGCGGAGTTCGTGTTCATCCTGCAGGTGCTGGTTTACGCCGGCGCCATCATGGTGCTGATCATTTTCACCATCATGCTCCTCAACCTGAACAAGGAGGAGCTGGAAGAGCCGCCGGTGGCGTGGATGCGTTTGATCTTCACCGCGCTGGTGTGCGCGGTGGCGGC
>JAOUHG010000028.1 GCA_029865265.1 Candidatus Krumholzibacteriia bacterium
TGATGAGCTTGCGCTGCATGCCGGCGATGGCGTCGTACACGGCCTGGATCTCCAGCCCGTCGCTGGTGGCGGGAAGATACTGCCCGCCGGAGGCCTGCGCCACCCGCTGCAGGGTGGCCTCATCCAGCCGGCTCAGCACCGTCTCGCCGTGCGCGTCTTTCTTGTATCCCACTACGGTTCCATCGGGTCCGCGTTCCGGAATGAGCTCGCCTTTCGGGTTGCCCAGCCCGATGGCATACACGCGTATCCCATTCTCGGCCGCCAGCCGCGCGGCCGCGTCGGGGTCCCCGGTCTGGTTTTCGCCATCGGTGATCAGGATGATCACCTTGTCGCCGCCCTGTGAGCCCTCGAACATCGCCGTGGCGACCTCGATGGCATCAGCCAGCGCCGATCCCGGCTCGGACACGGAAAACACATCGACCGACCGGGCCAGCATGAGGGCGGCGTCGTAGTCGACCGTGAGCGGGCACAGCGCCACCGCCTCGCCCGCGAACACCACCAGACCGACCCGGTCGCCCTGCAGCCCGTTCACCAGGTCGACGATCTCCCGTTTGGCGCGTTCCATGCGGTTGGGCTGGACGTCCTCGGCCAACATGGACAGCGACACGTCCAGCGCGATGACCAGGTCGATTCCCTCGCGCTCCACCTTGACCAGTTGGCTGCCGAAACGCGGACCGGCCAGCGCCACCAGCAGCATGGCCAGCGCGAGCACCTTGAGTGTTACCTTGGCCGCCTGCCGCCGCCAGCTTGCGCCCGGCGCGAGCTTGTTCACGAGGCTGGTACCCACGAAACGCTCCAGCGCGGCGCGGTTGCGGCGCACGCCGATGGCCAGCAGCGCCGCCACCAGCGGCACCGCCAGCAATCCCCACAACCAGACGGGTCGCGCGAACTCGATCATCTACGGCGTCTCCCGCAGCACGGTCTGCAACAATCCCAGCTCGAGCACGAACAGCCCCAGTGCTGGCAGCACGAACCACATGAAGCGGTCGGTGTATTCCACGTACGTCTCGGACTCAACCTTCGACTTCTCCATCTGGTCGATGCGGTTGTAGATCTCCACCAGTTCCTCGCGGTCGGTGGCGCGGAAGTAGTGGCCATCGGTGAGTTCGGCGATGCGCCGCAGGGTGGGCTCGTCGATGTCGACGTCCACCGAGACCAGCCGGCGCCCGAAGACCGGGTCGTCGATGGGCATGGGCGCGCGGCCGCGCGTTCCCACACCCACCGTGTAGACCTTGATACCCAGTGAGGCGGCCACGCGCGCCGCCGTGGTGGGGTCCACCATGCCGGCGTTGTTCTGGCCGTCGGTGAGCAGAATCACCACGCGGCTCTTGGCCTCGCTGCTGCGCAGCCGGTTGCACGCGGTGGCAAGCGCAACACCAATGGCGGTGCCGTCGTCCAGCATGCCGAAGTCCACCGCGTCCACCAGCTTGTTGAGCAGCGCGTAGTCGAGCGTAAGCGGGCACTGGGTGATGGCGTCGGCGGCAAACACCACCATGCCGATGCGGTCCTGCGAGCGCTTGCCCACGAACTCCTTCACCACCTCCTTGGCCACGAACAGGCGGTTCCGGGGCTCGAAGTCCTGCGCCTGCATGCTGCCGCTGGTGTCGAGCACCAGCATGATGTCGACCCCCTCCGCGTACTCGGTGTGCTTGGAGCGGCCGGTCTGCGGGCGCGCAACGCCCACGATGACCAGCGCCAGCACCGCCAGCTGCAGCGCCAGCGCGCCGTAGCGTTTCCACAACGGCGCTTCCAGGCCGGCGCCGAGCAGCAGGTCCACGGAAGAAAACGCCACGCTGCGGCGGCGGCCCTTGCGCAGGGAGAGCCAGCACACCACCGGCAGGAGCAGCAGCAACAGGAGGAGCCATGGGTGCGCAAAGCGAAACATCATTGCCCCGGCGTGTCGTTTACGACGCGTGGTGTGGTGCCAATGACAACATCGCGCGCACGATTCATCGCCGCATCAGCACGCGCGACATCCGGTTTGTACTTCGCAAACTTGACCAGATCCGCTTCGTTCAGGAGCGCCGCCAGTCCGTCCACGTCCAGCCTGCGGCGCGCAAGATCGTCGAGCAGTTCGAAGGTGGTACGCTCGAGCGCTTCCACGCCAAAACGCGCCTCCAGGTAGCGCCGCACGGCGTCGGTGACCAGGGTGTAGAACTGCTTGAACTCGCCTCGCGCCGGGAGGCCCATGGCCGCGATACGTTCCAGTTCGGCGAGCGCCACGAAGTCGGGCGGCAGGCGCACCTCGGGAATCGCACCGACGGTCCGGCGCGCGCGGCGGCGGCGAATCCACCACACCCCCGCGGCGGCGAGCGCCAGCGCGGCCACACCCAGCGCGATCCACAACGGCCAGTTGGGCGGCATGGTCCACTGTTCCTTCAGCGGGCGCAGGTCCTGCGAGTCGGCCGAGAGGTAGCGGATATCGAGATCCACCGCGTCCGACCACGCGCGCAGCGTGTCGCCGTCCTGGGTGACGAAGTCGAACGCCTGCGCCGGCACGTGCACGGAGTCCAGGCTGACCGGGATGAACCGCACACGCACGGCGCCCCCGCCCGCGGCTTCACCGCGGGCACGTTCCCACTTGCTATCAACTACCCGGCACGTCCCTGGATCGATCTGAACGGGTTCTACCAGCGTCAGCGTGTCGGCGTACGCAAGATCGTACGTCACCTCGAACCGCTCCCCCACCGTCACCGTATCCGCGGTTACGCCCGTGGTCACGCGCGCCGCAAACCCCGCATCGCGCACCTCCGCGCCCGCCAGACGCGCGCACGCGAGCAGTGCCAGCGCCGCAATCGCGAATGTACCCACGCGACGCACCCCGGTCACCTCCGCTTCGCCCGCGACCTGAAGAACAACGAGAGCGGCACGATGTAATCCTGGCCCGCCTCCACCCGCACCACGTCCACACCGTTCCTGCGGAACGCCGCCTTGAGTTCTTCCTCTCGCCGGCGCGCGTGTTGCGCGTAGCGTTCGCGTGCGCGCGCGGATCCCACGTCGATCACCCGTTCCACCTGCTTCTCCTGGTCCCACACCCGCACCAGCCCGCCCCCGGCGAGTTGTTCCTCGCGCGGATCCGTGATCCACACAGCCACCACGTCGTGCTTGCGCGCCGCCATCGCCAGCGGCCGCTCGAAGTCGGGCGAGAGGAAATCGCTCACCACGAACACGATGGCACGGCGCTTGGAGACGCGCAGCAGGTAGTCGAGCGCGTGCGCCACGTCGGTGCGGTGACCGCGCGGCTGGTAGAAGAGGATCTCGCGGATCACGTGCAGCACGTGACGCCTGCCCTTGTCGGGACGGATGAACTCCTCGATCTGGTCGGTGAACGCGATGGCCCCCACCTTGTCGTGGTTCTGGATGGCGCTGAAGGAGAGTACCGCGCAGATCTCCGCGGCGGTGTCCATCTTGGTCTGGTTGCCGGAACCGAAGCGCCCCGACGCGCTCACGTCGAGCAGGAACATGACCACCAGTTCCCGTTCCTCCATGAAACGCTTGATGTAGGGCGCGCCCATGCGCGCGGTGACGTTCCAGTCGATGGCACGGATGTCGTCGCCGGGCTGGTACTCGCGCACCTCGTCGAACTCCATCCCCTGCCCCTTGAACACGCTGTGGTATTCGCCGGAGAAGACGTCGTTGACCAGCCGACGCGTCGTGATTTCCACGCGCCGCACCTTCTTGAGGACCTCGGCGACGCTGCGTTCGGACGATTCGGTTGAGGACGGGTTGCGATCGGCGTCGCGCATGGGATCAGGGGACCTCTATGTGGTCGAGGATTCGCTGCAGCACCGCTTCCGAATCCAGCCCCTCGGCCTCCGCCTCGTAGGTGACGATGACGCGATGGCGCAGCACGTCGAAGGCGATCGCCTTCACGTCCTCCGGGGTCACGTAGCCGCGCCCGCGCAGGAACGCGTGCGCGCGCGACGCCTGCGCGAGGAAGATGGTGGCGCGCGGCGAGCCGCCGTAGCCGATGAGGTGCTTGATGTTTAGCTTGAACGCCTCGGGGTCGCGGGTGGCGAAGACGATGTCGAGGATGTAGTCCTTCACCTTCTCGTCCATGTAGATCTCGCGCACCACCTGCTGCGCGGTCTTGAGCACGTCCGGATCGATGACCGGCTCCACCGCCGGCATCTTGCCCGCCGTCACCACCTCCATGATCTGCCGCTCTTCTTCGCGCGCGGGATAGGTGACCTTGAGTTTCAGCATGAATCGGTCGACCTGTGCCTCGGGGAGCGGGTAGGTGCCCTCCTGCTCGATGGGGTTCTGGGTGGCCAGCACCAGGAAGGGGAACTCGAGCGGATAGGTCTTGTCGCCGATGGTGACCTGGCGCTCCTGCATGCACTCGAGCAGCGCGCTTTGGACTTTTGCCGGCGCGCGGTTGATCTCGTCCGCCAGGATGAAGTTGGCGAAGATGGGGCCCTTCTTGGCGGAGAAGGTGTGGTCGCGCGGGTTGTAGATCTCGGTGCCGAGCAGGTCGGCGGGCAGCAGGTCCGGGGTGAACTGGATGCGCCGGAACGACGTGCGCACCGCCCCGGCCAGCGTCTTGACGGACAGGGTCTTGGCCAGCCCGGGCACGCCCTCGATGAGCACGTGGCCGTCGCACAACAGCCCGATCAGCAGCCGGTCCACCAGGTAGCGCTGGCCGACGATGACGTTCTGGATGGCCTTCTGGAGCACGGGCACGAAGCGCGCCTCGCGCTCCACGCGCTCGTTCAGCGCCTGAATCTCATACTGCATCAATTAACCTCCGCCGGCGTCCATGCGCCGGTCATTGCGGAATTTAACGCGATGATTGCCCCGGGGTTCCGACCGGGTTGCACGCCCCCCACCCGATCGGCTAGTCTCCCCCGGTGGCCGCGGGGCCACCGGACGGATCGCACATGATAACCCAGGAACACACGAAGTCAAGCCGCGCCGCGGCGTCGGCCCGCGCCGTAAGTCGAATGCCTGCTTACGGTTGGGTGGGCCTTGGCTCCATGGTGCTCTTCCAGGTCCTGCTCTTTGTCACCCCGGGCCGCTTCATCGGCCTCTATTACACGCCGCTGCAGTGGACCGGGCTCATTCTATTCCTGGACGGGTGGCGCAAGCAGCGCCGGGGCACGTCGCTCATCTCCGACCATTTCCGGGAGTTCGTCATTCTGTGCGCGATCTCGGTGGGCAGCTGGGCGGTCTTCGAGGGGTACAACGTGCTCCTGAAGAACTGGCGCTACCTCAACCTGCCCGAGAACCCGCTGATCCGGATCCCGGGTTACGTGTGGGCGTTCGCCACCATCTCGCCGGGGATGTTCCTCATCTACGAAACCCTCTCGGACATGTTGCCCGGCAGCGACGAACCGGTGTACCCGCGCCTGCCCGACGCGGTGTTCTGGCCGTTCGTGGTCTTCGGCGCCGCGTGCCTGGTGGTTCCTTTCATCTGGCCGTCCACCTACATGACCCCGCTGGTGTGGGTGGGCTTTGCATTCTTCCTGGATCCGATCAACGGGCGCCTGGGCGACCGTTCGATTCTCTCCGAGTTCTTCACCGGCCGCTTCCGCTCCATGCCGGTTTTCTTTTTGGCGGGGCTGGTGGCCGGCGTGCTGTGGGAGTTCTGGAACTACTGGGCGCTCGCCAAGTGGGAGTACGACGTCCCCTACCTGGGGCACGTGAAGCTCTTCGAGATGCCGGTGCTGGGCTTCCTGGGCTTCATGCCCTTCATCATCGAGAGCTACGCCATCTACCGTTTCGTGCGCCGCATGATCCCGCTCCGCGACGGGGCGCGCTATCTTGGCTGACAACGCGCGGCTCCCGAAATTCACGGAACTCACCCGCGCGCGCGTGGTCATCTTCGACTTCGACGGCGTGCTGGTGGACAGCGAGCGCTTCCATTTTGAAACCTACAGCGCCGTGTTCAGGAAGTACGGTCACGTCATCGACGAAACCGAGTACTACAAGTACTGGACCTCGCTGGGCCTGGGGCCGAAGGGCGAGGTGGAGCGCTACCACCTTCCCATCGACCCGCAGCGCATTCGCGACGAGAAGCGCCCCATTTTCAGCGAGTACTGCAGGAACGGCACCATCCGTTTCTTCCCCGAGGCGCACGAACTGGTGGAACGGCTGGCCGCGGCTGGAAAAACGCTCACCATTGCCAGCGGCACCGTGCGGAGTGACATCGAGGCGGTACTCAAGAACGAAGGGCTGAGCGATGCCTTTGCCGCCATCGCCGGCAGCGACATGGTGGCGGCGCCCAAGCCCGCGCCGGACATCTTTCTGCACGCGCTGGAAATGGTGAACGCGCGCCCCGAAGAGGCGCTGGTGTTCGAAGACGCGGAGAAGGGCGTGGGATCGGCGATCGCCGCCAACATCCCCGTCATCGTGGTGAGGACGCGGGAGACGAAGGGCATCGACTTTCCCGGCGCCGACCTGGTGGTGGACTCGCACAGGGAACTGGCCGAGCTGGCGCGCCGCGCTTTCCCGGGCTAGGCGCGCTGCTTTCGCCGAGACAGATCCTTGACGGCGGTCATACTCATGGTTATACTTCTGCCATGAAGACCGCTATCTCCGTACCCGACAATCTCTTCGAAGCGGCCGAGAAGGTGGCCCGGCGCCTGGGCATATCACGGAGCGAGCTGTACCAGCGGGCGATCGCCCAGTACCTGGAACGCAAGGGTGGCGACATCGTTCGCGAGCGTCTCGATGCCGTGTACGGCGTCTGGAACAACCGGGGCCTGGACCCGCTCATCGAAGTTGCCAGCCAGGCGATCCTTCCGGACCAGGACTGGTGAGCCAGTGGAGCTTCGGCGGGGTGACATCTGGTGGGCCTCCCTGCCCCGGCCAACGGGATCGGCGCCGGGGCACCGGCGGCCCGTACTTGTCATTCAGAGTGATGTGTTCAACAGCAGCCGCATCGGTACCGTCATCGTGGCGGCAATCACCTCGAACCTCGACCTCGCCCGCGCACCCGGCAACGTGCGCCTCGAGACATCGCAGAGCGGAATGTCAAAAGGCTCCGTCGTCAGTGTCTCCCAGTTGGCCACGATCGACCGCCGCATCCTGACTGAACACGTCACCTCTCTGCCCGACGCGCTCATGGCCCGCGTCGACGCCGGCATCCGCCTCGTGCTCACCGTGTGATACGGTTCCATCCGGATTCCCCCAGCTTTGTCACCCAGAGATGGTTGCCGACGAAGGGCGATGCATTCACCTGTCGAAGACCACCACGTCACCGAATTCATAGGCTTCTGTCTCCTGATGTTCGTAAGCATAGATCCTCTTGCCGTCAAACGACCAGGCCGGTTGGGCGTGGGACCACGGTCCGCTCGTTATCTGCCGAAGACCCGTTCCATCCACGTTGACCAGGTAAAGCTGCCCCACATTCGCCGGTCCGGCCCGGTTCGATGCAAAGGCGATCTGCCTCCCGTCCGCTGACCACACCGGCCATCCGTCGAATGCTGCATTGTTCGACAAGTTGACCTCGTTCGAGCCGTCTACGTCGGCCACGAACACCTCGGAATTGCGCCGGCCGACAGAGAGGTCCCATGCAAAGGCAGGCGTGTCCGTGACCTTTCGGTAGACGATTTTGGTACCGTCGGGTGAAAAGGAGGGATACGTGCATACCGTGCGGTGATTGGTGTGCTGGCGCAGACCGGTACCATCGACGTTCATACTGAAGATCTCGTGCCACTGACTCGACCAGTCTGCGTTGAGATCTGGGGTCGTACGGGGAGAGTTGAAAACAATGCGGCTTCCGTCCGCCGACCAATGTGGATGTGAGTCATCTCCGGGATGATCTGTCAACCTCCTCCATTCGCGGCCATCTGCATTCATCACGTAGATATCGGAGTTGCCGCCCGGACTTGCCGCAAACGCTACCTGCGTTCCGTCCGGTGACCAAACGGGCGTGACGTTGTCGCCTGGTTTGTCGGTGAGTTGCGCCAGCCCACTACCATCGGTATTCATGATGTAGATTTCCGAGCGGCCCGTGCGATTGGATTGAAACAGAACACGTCGCCCGTCAGGCGATGGACTGGGATAGGAGTTGATGACGTTGGTCAACCGCTGTGGCTCCAGCATTTGTGGCTTCTGAGCCCAAACAGCCACCGATTCACCATTCAACACCAGTCCAGCGGCAAACAGAATTAGCAGTCTCAAATCATCCTCCTTAAGAGCCGAATCGTTTGCCAACCCAGTTCACCACCGTATCGAGATAACCCGGCACGAAGTTCGCCCGCTGCCCCGGAAGGGTCAGGAAATGACTCGCACCCGGAAAGACAATCACTTCATAGTCGGAATGGCCAGAATCCACCAGGTACTTCTTCAGCCTCGCCGCGCTCTGATGCGGCGGCAGAAACGAGTCTTCTTCCCCCCAGATGGCAAGCACGGGACATGGAATCTCCGCATCACCAAAGCAGAGACTCCTCTCCCAATCGCGGGAATACCGCCCCGACTCAAGAAGACCAAAAAACGCGTTCGCATCCAGGCTGAGCATTCGTTGGACGGCATTGCCCACATCCACCACGGCGAACCATCGTTGAGTCTCAAAGCGCGCGATGATCGTCCTGAATGTGTCCAGGAACGCTTCCTTCTCCGCCTGAGTCAACGCTCTTCCACGTTGCCTGGCAAGATCGATGAGCGCCAGCCAGGGGGCGTCATCCCATTGCCTCACTCTCGATTCGATCAGTGGCCATTCGACAATTTCTACGCCACTCAACAGCACGAACGCGATCTCCTTGAACGTCGTCGCCTGCGCGATTTCGTCGGGGGTGAGTCCCTGCTGGTAACCCTTCTTTTCGGCGCTGTATCTCAGGATGTCGAGAAGCGACACACCCAGCGAGCTCGACACAGGGATCACGAACGCCACTCCGGCGTCCCCCGCACAGGCCATCAGCGCGATGTTCGCTCCTTCACTACCTCCGAAGAGGCCAACCGCCGTGGAACGAATGCCGGTCAGACTTCGAAGGTAGGCGACGGCGGATAGCGCTTCGGCGACTCGATCAACGCTACTCTGAAGCAGCGCGTTCCCGCTTGAAGAGCCCGTCCCGGGGCTGTCGTAGACCATTGCCGCCACGCCATGAGATGCGAAGTGTCTTGCGATCGCGGTCCGCAATCCGCCACGTTCGCTCCTGTCGCTCCCTGCGAGCACCACGACCGCCGGGCAGTCGGCTTTCTCGGCCGGCCAGAACAGGGTGCCCGCAAGACTGGTTGATCCGTTCGTGAAGCGGACTTCCTCCTCTGGTCCCAGCGTCGCCGTGGTCGCCCCTCGAGCATTCCCATCCTGGCTGGCATCGCCTCGACACGAAGTAATAATGAGCGGGATAATGAGCAGGGGCAGTAGCGACAACATCAGGATCACGAGTTTCGGACTGACCCTTCGACTGGTCGAATAACGCATTAAGCCAGGTTCTCCTCTTCTTTGCGCGTCGCAAGCTACCGAAGCTGCTGTGCCGCCGTGCGCTTGCAAGTCAAGCCGCTGAGATCTACTAGCTCTCGTCCCACGCCTGCACGACGAGCCATTCTTCGGGATCACAGGCGGAGATTACTTCCGGGGACTTGGTCGTCTTTCCGAGCCACTCATGCCCAAGTATATCGTGGGAATCGGCTGCCCAGGGATCTCTCGATCCTGGTGGTTTACGCCGAAGTTGCGGGATTATCTGCGAAGCCCTCGCGGTGAACTCCATGGGATAGCCATTCCCGCCGAGATTGATCGCCAGGTTCTCACGTACCAGTGCGTCGAGCCAGCTCAGACCCAGGAAGTCGGTTTGCCAGACCGCCGGTGTTTCCCCGAGCTCCGCACCGAACGTTGCCGGGACAGCGCCGCCATTCACCTGCCGATGCACTGATATATTCCAGCCGGTTGGCATGAGGTCATATCCGTGTTTCGAAGAGCCGCCTAACGTCGTACCGATAAGCTGCGGGCGCATTAGGCGACCGTCAGCTTCATCGGCTGGTTAGGCGATCGCGCGGGGCCGCCTCCTTCCGCATCACCGCAGTCTCCGAGATGGCCCCACGGTCAACGGCCTCCTGCAGCCGGCGAACTTCTTCGATGATCCCTATGAAGCGACGGCCGAAGGGCGTGAGCACATACTCGACTTCGACGGGCGGCTTGTCGCCGAACACGGTGCGACTCACGATGCCGAAGCGAAGCATCTTGCGCAGGCGCTCGTTCATTACCTTTGCGGACAGACCCGTGGAGGCCCGAAGGATGGCGCTGGGCCGACTACATCCGTCGGCGAGAAGCCGGAGCAGTCCTACGGACCATTTGCATCCGACGATGCTCTCGACCATCGAGGCGACGGGAATGGCCTTGGCCTCGGCGGCCGCAATAATCGGATGAGCGGACGAATCGTCGTGGACCATCGTGTACCTACCTTACCAAAAGGTGCCTTCTTGGCAGGAGCGCGCGGGCAGCGCATCCTGTCGTGTGGGTGGCGCGAGCCCGCCGCGAACCGTTCGAAACCAAAGGAGCAGAATCATGAAGAAGAAAGCCGTATTCTACCACGCCGGATGCCCCGTGTGCGTCAGCGCCGAACAGTCGGTGCTCGCAGCACTGGACAGGAACCGCTTCGATGTCGAGGTCGTGCATCTCGGGACGACCAAGGGACGCGTCTCGGAAGCGGAGAAGCTCGGCATCAAGTCCGTCCCCGCGCTCGCGCTGGATGGCAAAGTCTTTCATATCAACTTCGGCGCCGACCTGTCCGCCCTCAAGTGACCGCCGGCCTAGCGCATGCATGGAGGGGCGGAAGCGCCCCTCCATGCGCTCTGAGCCCCGGAGTCGAATCAAGCTGAGTCATCGGTCATTCCTCGGGTCGCCTAACGCTTCGGTTCAGCGGCGGCGCCGAGCGCCGACCGCTGGAATCGTTGTGCCCGGTCCAGCAGAAGCACTATTCGAGTCTTGTCATGCTCCACTTCTTGACGCGACGACGAGGAGCCAGACTCGAACGTGGCACCGTCAGACATCTTGACCATCAGTGAGTAGCTGGGAGCCCCCTCGCTCCATTCATGGGTCCGAACCTGAACGCACTCAAGCGAAGACAGCGGTAACTCCAGCGTACGCCGTGGGACAAGAGGGGCGCCCTCCGAGTACGTGAATGTCGAGCGCCTTGCATCGAAAATCATCCGAGAACTCAGTCCGGCAACTGCAGCGAAAACGAAAAGTGCGCCCAAGGCGATAGCACCCACGGAAACAATCGCAGCGAGCAGAAACAACGGGTGTCGGTAGTCAGTCCATTGGGCGCGCAACATCAACTCATATGGCGCGAGCAGAGGAAAGAGAGCGAGCAGCGCAAAGAGAAGCCGCTTTCCCGGAGGCATCGGAGTGACGATATCAAGCCGCTCCTCGCTGTCTCGGACTTGGATCATGGATAACAGTTTGTCGTCCTGAACTATTCTTCTACTGCACTTCTACCGCCCCGGTCTCGCAGACTAATTCAATAGGCGGCGATGTAACTGCCGTCGCGATAACGGGTCTGACGCTTGTGCCACCAATAGTACTGCGTAACCCGCAGCCTAACAAGTGAAACGCTGCGAACGTCCGTCATCACCGGTCCAGCGGGCTCTTGACGCCGAGCCCGCCCTTGTTGATCACGTGCGTATAGATCATGGTGGTGGTCACGTCCCGATGTCCGAGGAGCTCCTGGATGGTCCGGATGTCCGCGCCGGATTCCAGCAGATCCGGCTCACCCTTCCGGAACCTGCGCTACGAACTCGCATACGCCCCGGTGCGCGCACGCGGAACAGGGTGCTCCGGGCTTCGCCGGGAACGCGCGCGAAGCGACGGCGGTCTCCAGGGTTGCGGTGATGCGCTCGATGTCCTGGTCCATCGGCACGTCCACCGGGTCGGCTCCGGTATCGCGGAGATAGGTCACGCGCGCGGTGACGGGTGGCTCCATGCCTGCCCGCTGTGCGGCCCACGCGTAGGTTTGCACCTGCCAGGCGTGGTCGTCGCTGGGGTCCCCCACCTTATAGTCGGTGATGACGGTGCCGGCGGGAGTCGTGTCAATCCTGTCTATGGTTCCGCGGACGATGATGCGGTCGAGGCGGATGGCGAAGGGGAGTTCGGTGCGGACACCTTCGCCGGGGCCGGCGACCCCGGCGGCGATGGCCTGCTCCACCAGCACTCGTGCAGCGCGTGTGGCGGTTGCCTGGTGCTTCCCGAAGTCATAGCGGCTTGCGGCCGCCCCGAGGGCCGCGTCGAGGCCCTCGCCGGTCGCGGTACGCTGCAGGATCTCGTGGACGAACACGCCGAAGTCCCGGGGATTGACGGCGGGCGGTACGGAGGAGTTGCCACGCTCGATGGAACGCGCCTCGCCGGGTTCCTCGAGGTCTCCCTCTCGATGGGCCGCCTCGCGGCTCATCTGGAACTGGAGCGGGCAGCGGGCAAAGGCGGCGAGGTCGGACCAGGTGACGGTGACGATGCCGTCCGCCAGCGGACTGTCGGGTGTCTGCTCGTTGCGTGCGCGCAGGTTCACCCATTCGTTGAGCAGGTGTTCTGCAATCTGGCCAGTCTGGTTCGGGACCGGGTGCTGTGGTGCCCCGGGTTCTGTGCTGGCCGGGGCCTCGCGGATCTCTTGCGCGAGGTTCAGTCTACGCGCGCTCTCGATCAGTTCGGTGAAGAGCCAGTCGCGGGAGTCGCTCTTGAGCAGCTTCTTCCCTTCCACGCTGGAAGCGCTCACCCACAGGTGGTCGCGTGCGCGGGTGAGGGCCACGTAGAGCACGCAGCGCTCCTCCATGTCTTCCATGCGCTTCTCGTGATCGTGGTTCTCCGCCTGCTTCTTCTCACGGTTCCAGTTCTTTCCGCTGTCCCCGCCAAAGTACAGGCCGCTCTCGCGCGACACGAGGAAGCCCTCGCCGCGCGACGGCGTGTCCACCACGCCCACGACGGCAACCGCGGGGAACTCGAGGCCCTTGGCCTGGTGGACGGTCATCACCGCCACGCGGCCCCGCGGCAGTGCCGCCTCGCCATCCTCGCGGAACTTGCGCTCGTCGAGGCTCGCACGCAGGTGGTCGAGGAAGGTGGCGAGGTTCAACTCGCCGCGGCGCGCGAGGCCGTCGGTCAGGTCGAGCAGCTCGCGCAGGAGTTCGTCCACGGCGGCGGGCTGGGTGCCGTCGCGCATGAGGCGCGTGCGCAGCGGGCTGTTCTCGATGGACCCCACGAGGAACTCGCGGAAGCCCTGTTTCCTCCACACCTCCCGTGCCTCGTGGATGCCCGCGCGCAGGTCGCGCATGATGGTGGCGTCGCGTTGGTCGGTAACGTGTGCGATGCGCGCGTCGTCGAGACACTCGAGCGGGCTGGACGAAGCCGACTTGTCGTTGTCTGTGAAGAGTTCCGCGAGCGATGCCTCGCTCACACGGTACGGCGGTGCTTCCAGGACCGCCACCAGGTCCACGTCGCGGTTGCCGGGAAGGAGCAGCGAGAGGAGTGCGTGCCAGCTTTCCAGTGCGCGCGCCTCGGTGCGGTTGGCGCCGCCCACGATGGCGAAGGGGATGCCGCGGCGCTGGAACACGCGCTCAATGGCGGGCATGAGCTTGCTGCTGGCGAAGCGGCGCAGCAGGATGGCGATGTCGTGGGGCTGCAGCAGCTGTTCAACCGGGTCCAGCTTCCATGCACCGGGTGCGGGCGTTCGCCCCAGCAGGTGGTCCACCCACGCGCCCAGCGCCTCCGCCTCGTCGTCGTGCCGCTCTGCGCCATACTCGGGATGAAACAGGAGCACGCTCGCGTCTCCACCCTCGCGGTGCGCGGTGAGCGGGACGGCCGCGTGCGCGAGGTCGGGATCGTTCATGACCAGCGCGTGCGCGAGGTCGAGGATGGGCTGGTAGGAGCGATAGTTGACGGTGAGTTCCTTCGGCTTCGGGTCTGGGAACTCCTTGATGTTCTCCACGCGCGCGTCGCGCCAGCGGTAGATCGACTGCTTCATGTCCCCCACCACGGTGACGCACGAGAAGTCGCCGCCGGAGAGCGAGCGCAGCAGCTCGTTCTGTGCGGCACTGGTGTCCTGGAATTCGTCCACCAGGATGTGGTCGAACGCGTCGCGGTAGCCCGCCGCGAGGGCGGTGTCTTCCTGCAGCGCGCGGGCGGGGATGGTGATCATGTCGCTGAAGTCCAGTAGTCCGCGCCGCTGCAACTCCACCTCGTACTCGTCCGCCAGCGCGATCACCGTGTCCACGCGCGCGATGTAGGCGGGATGGTCGTCCTTTGTGACCAGCGTTCGCAGGGTTCCGGGGGCCAGCATGATGCTGCGGCACTGGTGCACCACGTTCATGAGGTTGTCGAAGAGCGACCCCAGCCTGGTGGGCGGCGGGGGCTCGCCGCCGAAGTCCGCCGGCACGCCGGGAATGTGGCCGCTCTCGAAGCGCGCACGCAGCGCGCGCTTGATGCGCTCGAACTCCGCAATCGACACCACGTCCACACCGGGATCGATGCCAAGCGCCGGCGCATTCTCCTTGATGAAACGGTAGCCGAACTGGTGGAAGTTCATGATCCAGGCGTTCGACATGCGCCGCGCGAGGTCGGGATGGCGCACCGCGATGGCGCGGCGCACGCGCTCGCGCATCTCGCCCGCGGCCTTGAGCGTGAAGGTGAGCGCCAGCAGCCGTTCGATGGGTACGCCGTCTGTGACCAGCTTGAGGTAGCGTTCGACCAGCACGCTGGTCTTGCCGGTGCCCGCACCGGCCACCACATTGGTGGGATCGGCGATAGCGGCGTCGACGGCGCTGCGCTGCGCGTCGTTCAGTTCGATGCTCTGCTTCGTTGACATATCCTCGCGAAATGACAGTTGGGACAGATGGTGGTGTTGGCGGTGCGTTCGTAGCGGCACTCGCCTTCCACGATTGTGCGGTGGGTCTCGACCGCGTGCGCCATGGCCGCGACGATGACGCCGGCGTCCACCGGTCCATAGCGGTGGGGCCGCCGCTTGCCCAGTGGAATCGGCGCGGGACGACCGCCGGGCGCGAGCTGCACACCCACCGCCAGCCCCGGCTCCCCCGGGGGAAGCACGTAGTAAACGAAGCTGGCCGCGGCGCGGCCGGTGGAGGCGGCCATGGTGGCATAGGCCGGGATCTGCCAGTAGTCGGTCTCGATCTTGTCGATCAGCGTGGGGTACGTCTTCGAGATGGTTCCCGATGTCTTGTAGTCGATGATCACCGGTCCCAGTCCGCCCACATCGTCGATGCGGTCGAATCGCCCCCGCATGGGCATTCCCTCGATGGATGTCTCAACGGATTCCTCCTGCACCCGCACGCGGTAGCTGCCCTCGCGTTGCGCTTCCAGCTCCGCCACGTGCGTGAGCATGCCCTCCAGGTAGTGGACGGAGAGGTCGCGCATCCAGACGCCGGCATCCCCCATCTCCTTCGACACCAGGCGCTCGGCGATCTCGCGCGTTCCCGCGTGGCCCAGTGCGGCGCGCACTTCATCGCCCGTGGCTCCCACCGGGATGATTTCCTTGAGCGCCTCGTGCACCAGGGATCCCACGCGCAGGTAGATGGACTCGGGTTCCTCGATTCTCAGCACGTTGCGGTAGAAGAACTGCCGTGGACAGCGCGCGTACGAGTTGAGCTTGGACGGGCTCATGGTGAACGATGCGATCGCCGGCAGCCGTTCCGGCGGCGGCGGCGACGTCCACCACCCCGCGAGTGCGTCGAACTCGCGCAGTTTCGCGGCGGTTGCTTCACCGCCCGGCGACATGGCCACCGCGGCGGCGGCGCGCGCGCAGGGAGACGTCACGCGGCCGGTGGTTTCGGCGGTGAACGGGCGTTCGTCCGCGGCGAGGACACGTGCGGGCAGGGTGGCCTCACCGGCGATTTTCGCGGGACAGAGAATGGTGATTGACTCGCGCGCCCGCGTGAGGGCGGTCAAAAGGAGGGCGTTCTCCACGCGCTCCACCTTTGTCTCGTCCACGCGCGCGGCGAGATCCGCGGCGGCGTCCGGGTTCACCGGTTCCAGTGCCCGCGCGAGCGCCGCCATGGAGATGTAGCCATCGCGAACGTCGGCGGCCGGGAAGTAACCTTCCGCGCAGCCACATACGAAGACGGTACGGAACGAGCGTCCGCTGGCTTCCCGCGGCGAGAGGAACGCGACACGACCCGTCGCGGCGAGCCGGTGAACCGGCTCGCCGAGATAGACAAAGCGGAACTCGTCCAGTGACGCCCCGCCTCCGGCGTGGCCGACCACCTCTCCGTAGCGGCGCCACTCATCGGCCACTTCCGCGAGTGACGCGCGCGAGACGGCGTCTCCCTGCGCCAGCAGGGGCACCACGCGCTCGTGCACGAGGCGCTCCAGGTCGAAGCCACCACCGCGCTGTGCGTAGTCGCGCCTGAGCGCGCGCACGAGTTCGTCGCCGTCCATCCCGCCGCTGAGCGGCGGGTAAAAGGGCGACGTGGCCAGTGATTCGCCAAAGCGGCCGTCGTTGTCGGCTCCGAGCGCGCCCAGCAGCGACCGAACGAAGTCCTCCACCGCCCCGTTCCCGTCGCCGCCGGCGTCCAGCGCAACGCCCCACTCGTAGCACGCCATCGCGAGCGCCGAACGATAGCGCGCGGGGTCGCGCGCAATCACCGCGATGTCGCGCGGCGCGGTGCCCTGATCGAGTGCGGTGCGGATGCGCGCGGCGATGGCCTGCGCCTCGGCGATCTCGTCGTCGGCGATGACGAGGGACGCCTCGCATGGCCATGCGGGACGTACAGCGTGTGAGTCGCGCGGGATTGCGTTCGCGAACAGCGGAAGGTCCGGGGAAGAAGGCGCCGGGGCGATGCGGGAGGTGAGGGTAACGAGACTTGCGATCGTCTGGTTCAACGCGACGTCGGGGCTCTGGGGTGCGCTCAGCTCGAAGTCTGTTGTTGCACGGTCGCGCCGGAGGCGCTCCAGATGGCGATCACTCGTCCCCCGGAAGGCGAAGCGCGCGCCGGTGGGATCCCCGAACACTTCGATCGTGGTGGCGCCGCCCGGCGGCAACAAGCTCGTGAGCAGCCGATACTGGCCCGGGTCGAGGTCGTGGAAGTCGTCGATGAGGACCACATGGAAGCCGGCCAACGGCGAGGCAATGCCACCCGCGTCAAAGCGCTCCGCCGCGCGCCACGCCGCGTCGTAGAACGTCACCAGGCCACGGTCGTCGCACACTTCGCGGTAGCGGCGATACACGTTGAACACGTCGCGGATGCGCGGGTTGTTCGTGGTGTGCGCGCATTGCTTCGCGGCGGCGGGTGTCAGACCGTGTTGCGCCAGCGCGTGAACCGATTCCACCAGGTCGCGCAGAAACGTTGGCGATCCCGCGATGCGCGAGAGGTCGCTTGAAAGCAGCGACGGCTCGCGGCGCAGGAGTCTTCCCAGCACGAGCAGCTCGTCGACGTCGCGCAATGTGCGTGTGCGGCCGGGACGGCTGGCATCAAGAAGCGCCGATGCGATGAGCGCGTGGGTCGTCACCGGGCTGGGCCCCAGGTGCACCGCGCCGGGCGGCAGCACCAGGTCCAGCAGGCGCTCCTGCTGCTCGCGTCCGAATGCGATGATCCCCGGCCGGCGTCCGCGCGCGATGAGTGCGCGGTAGCGTTCCACCAGCAGCGTCGTCTTGCCGCTGCCCGGCGGGCCGATGACACGCCTGTGTCCGGGCGCGGCCAGCAGGTAATTCTTGATGGCGGGTGCGAGTTGCATGGATCGATGGGTGCTCGATCCGCATGGTACTCGAAGTGCGGCGCGCGGGGGGCGGTTTTTTGGCGGAGGTCAACCGCTGCGGCGCTTGCGGAACGCCTCCAGGCGCTGCTTGAGCTCGGCCTCGAAGCCCGCCTCGCGCGGGTGGTAGAAACGCGAACCGCGTAGCGCGTCGGGCAGGAAGTCCTGCGGCGCGGCGTCCGGGTGGTCGTGCGGGTAGACATAGTCCTTGCCGTAGCCAAGGTCCTTCATCATCGGCGTGGGCGCGTTGCGGATGTGCAGCGGCACCGGGTGCGGCGGCGTGTTGTTCACCACGTCGGCGGCCTTCCCGTACGCCGTGTAGATGGCGTTGCTCTTTTCTGCGAGGGCGAGATAGATGACGCACTGTGCCAGCGCCAGCTTGCACTCCGGGTAGCCGATGAACTCCACCGCGTCGCGCGCGGCGATGGACACCACCAGCGCCTGCGGGTCGGCGTTGCCGACATCCTCGGACGCAAAACGCACCAGGCGCCGCGCGATGTACACCGGATCCTCCCCCGCCTCGCACATCCGTGCCAGCCAGTACAGCGATGCATCGGTGTCCCCGCCGCGCAGGCTCTTGTGCAGCGCCGAGATGAGGTTGTAGTGCGACTCGCCGGCTCGGTCGGTGGACAGGGTGCGCCGCTGCAACGCGTCCATCGCCAGCACCTTCGTCAGGCGCCTGGGCTGCGGCTGGTGCTGGATCACCGAGCTGGCGTACTCCAGCGCGTTCAGCGCCACGCGCGCGTCACCCTGCGCCACGTCGGCGATCATTTCCAGCACGCCGTCTTCGGCTTCGATCTTCGCCTCTCCCAGTCCGCGCTCGCGGTCCGCGAGCGCCCGGCGCAGAATGTCGGTCACCTGCTCCGGCCCCAGCATCTCGAACACGAACACGCGCGAGCGCGACAGGAGCGGCCCGATGACCTCGAAGCTGGGGTTCTCGGTGGTGGCGCCGATGAAGACGATGGTGCCGTCCTCGATGTGCGGGAGAAACGCGTCCTGCTGGGCGCGGTTGAAGCGGTGGATCTCGTCGACGAACAGCAGCAGCGGATGCGGATCCACCGAGCGCAGCTTGCGCGCGTCGGCGATGACACGCTTGACCTCGGCGATGCCGGAGGTGACCGCGCTGAAGGGGACAAATCGGTTCTTCACGCGCGCCGCGATCAGCCGCGCCAGCGTGGTCTTGCCGCAGCCGGGTGGCCCCCACAGGATCATCGACTGGGTAATGACGCCGGCTTCCAATGTCTGACGCAGTAACGTGGAGGGCCCAACGATCTTCTCCTGCCCCACGAACTCGTCGAGGTCGCGTGCGCGCATACGGTCGGCGAGCGGCGTGGGGCGGGCGGAGTCGTGGCGGGATGAATTCTCGGGGAGGAGCTCAAAGGAATCGCTCATCGTGTCGTCCCAATCGGCAGGCGTTAGCGCCGCATAGCGGCGCTAACGATATACGGGCTTGCGGTCAAACCGATGGTGCGCCTTGATGTGGCGTACCGTGCCCGAGGCGCTGCGCATCACCAGCGAGTGCGTAATGGCACCACCGGGCACGAACTGCACGCCCGGCAGCACGTCACTGTTGGTGACACCGGTGGCGGCGAACATCGTGTTCGCGCCCCGCACCAGGTCCACGGTACGCAGCACGCGATCGCGGCTGGCAAAACCCGCTTCGCGCATCTTCTCCCCTTCGGCGTCGTCGCGCGGGTGGAACTGCGCCTGCAGGTCACCGCCCACGCACTGCAAGGCGGCCGCGGCCAGAACGCCCTCCGCACTGCCGCCGATGCCCATGACCACGTCAACGCCGCTTGCCGGAACCACCGTGGCGAGCATGGCCGTCAAGTCGCCGTCGGAGACCAGCAGGATGCGCGCACCGGCGGATCGTACATCCTCGATGAGTGCACGGTGACGATCACGGGCCAGGATGCAGACGGTGAGATCCTCCACGTAGCAACGCTTGGCCGCCGCGATGTTGACCAGGTTGTCGAGCGGACTCTTCCTTATGTCCACGCTGCCCGCCGCGTCCGGACCCACCGCGATCTTGTTCATGTAGGGCACGGGCGGCTTCAGGAACGAATCCGGGTTGGACACGGCGATGGTGGATATCGCGTAGGGACGCCCCAGAGCGACCGATTCGATGGATTGCAACGCGTCGATGGCGACGTCGACCTCGGGAACATCTCCCCCGCCGGCCGCACGCTTGCCGGCCGGCGGCGAGGCGAGGTGCGTGTCACCGATCACGATGTGCCCGATCATCTTCACCGAGCCCATCACCACCGTGACCGCCTCGTTGGCCGCACGGCTCGCCGCCTCGCTGTCGCCTTTGCCCATCCAGCGTGCGGAGGCGAGCGCAGCCGCCTCCGTTACCCGGACGAGTTCCAGCGCGAGGTTTCGTTCCATCAATCCTGCGAGTATGGCGTGTGGGTCGGTTCCGCGCCGCCCGCAGCCTGGCCCGGCTCATCAGAAGCGGGCGTCTGCCTGGGTGTGATCATCTCGTTGAGTTCGCGCGCCATCTGGTACTGGTGGAATGCGAACACGAACGGGAACAACGCGTAGGCGACCCCAAAGGTAAGGATGTAGACGAGAACGGAGATGACGAGCGTGATGAAGAACCAGTTCCACTGACCGAGGTAGATGTAGCCCACCGGGCCCATCAGGAGCCACGACAATACAAAACCGAGGAACCCGGCCAGCCCCGGGCTCTTGGGCTCACGCTGGGGCTTGAGCCGGGTGAGTTCGCTGTCGGTGATGACTGCGGAAACGGAACTTCGAATGCGCCGCCCGCAATGGACACAGAGTTCGGCCTTGTCGTCGACCTCACGTCCGCAATATTTGCAGTACATGGTTTACCGCCTTCCGGCTGGTCGGGATGCTTCGGGCACCATGCATCTCTCTACGGGCGCCGGGATACGTTTGTTACCGTTGGTACGCGGAAAGATTGGACCTGGCAGTGGTGTTTCCAGGGTCCAGTTCGAGCACGCGCTTCCATTGCGCCCGAGCTTCTTCCAGCATACCACTCTCGGCGAGAACCACGCCATAGTTATTGAGGTGCGCGGGCTCGTCCGGGTCCAGCACCACCGCTCGCTCCAGTAGCGGCCGCGCCTGCGCCAGGTCCCCGCGCCCCCGCCACGCGAGTCCGGCGGCGGACAGCGCGTCCGCCACCGTGGGCGGCACGCGATCGATGCGTCCGGATTTGCGATCCAGACGGCCCGCTTCCAGCTCGGCGCGGAACGGATCCAGCGCCCCCAGCGCATCCTCAAAACGGCCCAGTTCCACGTACGCGCGCGCCAGGTACACCGAGTAGCTCCAGCGCACACCGTGTTGCTCGATGAGTTGCCCCAGTTCTCCCGACGCGGCCGCGTAGTCCCCCACGCGCATGTCGTGCAGGGCGAGGTTGCGCTGGTACTCCTCGCTGGACGGTTCAGCGGCAGCAGCGGCCTGGAAGCGCCTGCGGGCCTCTTCCTGCCGGCCCACGCGCTCGAGTACCAGCGCGTAGTTGTTGTCGAATGCGGCGCCGCTCCGTCCCAGCTGCGCGGCTTCCTCGAAATACGCCAGGGCCGCCGCGTCGTCCACGCCGGTCAACCCGATACCCAGCGCCTCAACGAACTCGGCGTTGGCCGGGTCGAGATCCCGGGCCAGGCGCCACTGCACCAGCGCCTCGTCGCGGCGTCCCAGTTCGTGCAGCGCGAGGCCGTAGTTGTAATGCGTGAGCGGATCGCCCGCCCCGTACTTGACCGCCACCTCGAACTCGGTGAGCGCGCGTCCCGTCTTCCCGTTCTCCATCAGCCACGTGCCCAGCTTCAGGTGGGGGAGGTAGTCACCGTAGTCGATGCGGATGGCCTGTTCGTAGCCGTTGATGGCGGGCTGGTACTCTCCCAGACCGCGATACGCGTCCCCCAGCATCATGAAGACCTGGTCGTCACGCGGCACATCCGCGGAAAGTGTTTCGAGCGTGCGTACCGCTGCCGCGTACTCGCCGGCTTCCAGCTGTACGGCGGCGCGGCGCTTGGCGGCGTTGAGTGCGTCGGTTTGCGCGGAGTTGTCCGGCGGTGCGGAGGCGCACGACGCCACCAGCAGAACCAACATGACGGATATGGCGCGATGATTCACGCAGGGGAATATATCCCGGGGATGGCTGTGGCGGAAAGGGAAAGCCCGGCGGCGCGTCCCGTCGCTGGCAACGGGACGCGCGCAGTGGATGGTCAATGTCCGATGCGAAGACCGAGCCGCAGTGCGCGCGCGCGCACCTTGCCCAGCACTATATTGGCCCAGTGCGAACGGGGCAGGAAGCCCAGGACGGGCGGACGGCGGATGCCCATACGCGACAGCTCCGAGGCAGGCCCCGGATGCTTCTTGTCGATCTTCCACGCCGCAATGAACTCGTGGTACGCGGCGCGAGCGTCACCCTGCAGGCGCAACACCTTGCCCAGGTTCACGCGCACCGCCGGGTCGGTCGGATCGAGGCGGGTTGCGCTTTCACAAAGACGGCGCGCCGCCTCGTAGTCCTCGCTCTCGATGGCCATGCACAGACCGTAGAGTGAAAGATACCCGGGATGGCGCGGGCAGATCTGCAGCGCCTTTTCCAGTTCCTTGCGCGCCGCCGCAACGCGATTGCGGTTCACCAGTTCGACGGCGCGATTGTACAGGACGTGCGATTCATGCGTGCCCTCGTGGGCACGGCTTTCTTCCAGTATCCCGACATTGCTCATTCTTGCCGCTCCCGTAGTTAACAAGCGCGGGATTCCCCGCTGCGACATGATGCTCCACAACCATTCGTGGGATGAAACGCGTGCAGGGAAGCAGCAAATCGCATACCGGGGGAAAACCGGGTGCCATCCGGCGGTTCCCGGCGCGCAGCGGCGCAGCGCGGAACCGGCAACATGCCGCGTGTTGCAACGCGGCCGCTCAATCCGCGTGGAACAGCCCGAGGAAGCGATCGCCCTCCACCACGGCGGCGAACGGCTTGCGTTCCTCCTTGAGGTACCGGTAGACGCGCGAGGCTTCGGTGGATGCCTCCGTCACGGGAAAGTCGGAACGGGCAATGGTGGAAAGCGCATCACCGGCGCGGCCGTCCCGCACCGCGTGCAGCAGGTCGGCCACCGACACCACACCGGCCAGCGACCCCGACTCCCCGGCCACCGCGAAGGCGGGGCGCCCGTCGGCCCGATCCACCACCACGCCCACCGCGTCATCCAGCGCAAAGACCGGCGCGGAGGCGTCCGTGAGATCACCCACCGACCGCCCCCCGAGACGCAGCCGCGTGCTCACGGCACGTTCCTCCATCATGCCGCCCGCAAACACGAACACCGCGATGAGCGCCAGCATGATGAAGGAGGTGTTCACCAGCGCCAGGGTGGCGAATCCCAGCGCGATCAACTGACCGACCCCGCGCGCGCGTCGGGTGGCCTCCAGGTAGGGCACGCGCAGGGACAGCATCCCGCGCAGGATCCGTCCCCCGTCCATGGGGAAGGCCGGGATCAGGTTGAAGACACCGAGGGCCAGGTTCACCCAGGCGAGGTCGACGAAGAAGCCGCCGCCGTGGGGCGGAACGCCGCGGGCCGCGAGCAGCGCAAACAGCACCCCCGCGATGGCGAAGTTGACGATGGGCCCCGCGATGGCAACCGCAATCTCCTGCCGTGGGTCCTCGGGGATGGACTCGGCGCGCGCGACCCCGCCGATGGGAAACAGAACGATATCGCGCACGCGGATGCCGTAGCGCCGCGCCATCAGGCTGTGCCCGAGCTCGTGCAACACCACGCAGCCGAACACCAGCAGCACCAGCAGGGCCGCGAGCAGGGCGTCCCGGGCGGAGCCGCTGCGGCCCGCCTCCGCGGCATACAGCACCAGAACCAGCGGAAAGGTGGCGTGGACCCGAACCGGAATCCCGAACAGTTTCACCAGACCGAGCGTGTATCTCATTGCCGGCCACCTCTCGAGGGCCCAGGACACCTTCCCGCCGCCCCAGGGACACCCCGCGCCGCCTTGCCCGGCGCCGGGGGGTGTGATAGAATCAGGCACTAATCCACCCCAATAAAGGCCTTTTCTCGAATTCTACTCGAACACCCGCCCGGGTCGCACCGGGTGAAATGCATGACTTTGGGCCTCTTTCGCGGCATCGTCCTGGCTTCCCTGCTCGTCGGCCTCGCGACGGGTGCGCACGCGCTCGTCCGGTTCGATTTCGAGCAGCCCATCTACACCGAGCCGCCGGAGCCGATTCTGGACCACTGCGTCGTGGAAGAGAACGGGGTCTATCACCTCTTCTACCTGCGGGGTAACCCCGCCGTCAACATCGGGCACGCCACCACCACCGACTTCGTGCACTGGGACAAACAGCCACCGGTGCTCCAGCCCGGGGTGTGGGACAACAAGGCCCTGTGGGCCCCGCAACTGTTTCGCCTGCCGGGAACCGAGTGGTGGTACATGTATTACACCGGCGTCAACCTGGTCTCGTCGCAGCAGACCGGGCTGGCGGTTTCCAACGACCTCAACGCCTGGTTCAAGTTCCCGGATCCACTCTACCACCCGGACACCGCGTGGGCGGAGTGGAGCGAATCCGTGTTCAGCCACGGGCGCGACCCGCACATTGTAGAAGAAGACGGGCGCTACTACATGTTCGTCACCGCCAAGACCAACGACAACCGTGGCGCGGTGGCCTGCGCCGTCTCCGACGACCTCATTCAGTGGCAGGACATCGGACCCATCTTCATCAATACCAGCTGGCATGTGATGGAGTCGGTATTCATCTTCCGGCACAACAACCGCTTCCAGATGATGTTTACCGAAGAGACCGTCAACGGGACCTCGTGGATGTCATCGGACTCCCTGCTCTCCGGATGGGATATTTCGCTGCGCCGCGTTATCGACAGCGGGCACGCGCCGCAGGTGAGCGACACGCACCTCGGCGAGATGTTCTCGCGTCACGCCGTCTACAACGACCAGCACGGAAATCTCCAGTACGTCATTCGCTTCACACCACTGGCATGGCTGGGCAACATTCCCGCGGTCCCCAAGCCGCTGCCCCTGGCGGGCAACTGGAACTTCGTCTCGGGCGATGCCTTCTACTACCAGCCGGTGTGGAACAATAACGCCGCCGTTCGTAACGAAAACTATGCGAAGACATTCGTGGGCGACGGATGGATAAACACCTACGAGTACTACACCGGACCGCTCGGCTACGGGGTTCCGGGCACCGTCCAGGGTGAGGGGAAGACCGGCATCATCCGCACCAACCCCTTCACGCTCACCGGAAACTCCATCAGCCTGCTCGTGGGCGGAAACGACCTCCCGGGTGAATGCTATGTGGCACTGGTGGACGCCATCACCAGCGAGGTTCTCTTCACAGAAACCGGGCGCAATTCGAACGAAATGGACAAACGCTACTGGAACACCCGTCCGCTGCTGGGGCGGAGCGTGTTTGTCGAAGTGGCCGACCTGTCGGCGACGGGGCACGTGTGCGCGGACGAGATAGTTGAGTCGTACGAGGTCGTCGGCTCGGGCGGGGGAAACGCGAACGGCAACGGCAGCGGATCCACCCGCGAGCGTCCCGGCGCCGAAATCCCCGTTCAGTCGGCGAACCATGGAACCGGCGCGAACAGCGTTGCGCGCCTGCTGGCCAACACTCCCAACCCCTTCAATCCGGCGACGTCGATTGCCTTCGAGATTCCGCGCGCGGCACGCGTACGGCTGGATGTGTTCGACGCGACCGGCGCCCGCGTCCGCACCCTGGTGGACGGCGTTCGCGCCGCCGGCATGCACCGCGAGCCATGGACCGGCATCGACGACGGCGGCCGCACGGTGTCCTCGGGCGTGTATTTCTACCGGCTCATCGTGGACGGCGTTTCCATCGACACCCGCAAGATGGTCCTCCTCAAGTAGCAAACGGGCTTTACGCACCCGTACAACCACCGTACATTGTGCCCATGACAGTCCTGCAACGCGCTTTGCTCGCGGCGGCACTGGTGGCGGCATTGCTGCCCGGCGCCGCGGCCGCGGTCGACGAGGCCGCCGGCCAGGAGCGCCTGGGCATTCGCGCGGGATATGTTCAGACCAAGGATGGCTTGAACGACGCCTATGGCGATGGATGGGATCTCACCCTGTTCTTCACGGAGAAGCTTTACTCGAGAATCCTGCTCGACGTGAGGCTGGGCGCCATCTACCTGGGTGAGACGCTGGACCCCGATCTCAACCAGAAGGTGCTGGACAACTACGGAATCATCCTGCCGCTCGGGACAATTCCCAGCATGCGCTACCTGTATTTCAGCGCGGGCCCCCTGTTCGGGTTCAACGTGGGCAGCTCGTCTTCGGGATACATCAGCGCGGGAATCGGCATCTACTCGGTGAGCATGGAGTTCACTCCGGGCGTGACCACGTTCGACTACAGCGATCAGCACATCGGGTACAACGGCGGGCTGGGGTTCTCGCGGCGTATCGCAAGCAACTGGTCGCTCGAACTCAACGGAACCGTCCACTACTTCGGAATCGACGAGAACGACAACGACCTCTACTGGGTGTTCACCTCCGAGGCCGACGCACCGCTCCTGCTCGGCGTCGCGCTGGGGCTCACCGTCGATCTGCGCTAGTCGACCGAACTGGTGTCCGCCTGCGCCGCGATCTCGAGCTTGCGCACCAGCTCCCGCGCTTCCACATCATCCGGACTCAGCGCCACGTAACGCCGCATCGCCTCCAGCGCCGGCCGCGGCCGGTGCTGCGCGGCAAAGGCCATGGCCAGGTTGCGGTAGCCGGTGGCGTAGTCGGGAAAGCGGCGCGTGGTCTCCTGGAAGGTGGCCACCGCGTCGTCCATCCGCCCCATCTCCGCGTAGCTCGCCCCCAGGTTGTTGTACGCCTTGCGGTAATCCGGTGACAGTTCGATCACCTCCCGGAACGCTGCCACCGCCTCGTCGTAGCGCTTCATCTCCCGCAGCGTGATACCAAGGTTGTTGTGCGCCTGCAGCATGCGCGGGTTGTACTCGATGGCCCGGCGATACTCACGCGCCGCCTCCTCCGGGAGATTCACGCTGCGCAACGCCTGCGCGAGGTCATAGTGAACCGAGGGTGATGCGGGATCGATCTGCAGGGCGCGCGAGTAGTCCTCGATAGCCTTGAAGTCGTTGTCGTTGTCCCGGTGGATGATGGCGCGCTGGACATACCCTTCCGGCTCGCCGGGATAGATGGCGATCGCCTTGTCGATTTCGCGCAGCGCGGGCTGGTAGCTGCGCAATTCGCCCAGACGGCGGCCACGGCGCACCTGATCGCGGAACACGATCATGTCTTCGTCGATGGCAAACAGCCCGGGACTGGTCACGAGCCCGAGTGCCAGGAGTCCGGCCGCGAACGCGAACGCCGGTCGGAGCGAACGCGCATGGTGCGGCACCGTGACCAGTGCGTAGCCGGCAAAGAGGCACAGGACGGGAATCACCTGGGACCGGTAGCGTCCGGTGACGAAGAAGACCACGATCGACAGCGCGTAAAGCAGGACGTACCCGTACAGGGGCGCGAGTCTTTCCGGCTTGCGCAGGGCCAGCAGCATCCCCAGCAGGGCCAGTGGCATGATCAACCACAGGCGCACGAACAGTACCCGCAGCCACGGTTCCTCGTGCGCCAGCAGGTCGAAACTCTCGATCTGCGGCACCTCGTACCCGTTGAAGAAGATTGCGGTCTTCTTGCCCATCCGGCCCAGCGTGCGCGCCGGCCCCTTACGAATGTCGTCCCAGGCACGCGCGAACCAGAAGCGTGACACCTCCGATGGCGACATCTCTCGTCCCGTCATCTGCTCCACATAGTCGCGCGTGGTGATGTCCCGCAGCAGGTCCACGCCTTCGATGGGCACGAAGGTGCCGGTGGCATGGGACGCGTTGCCCACGTAGAAGTTCACGCCCGCGTTGGTGGTTACCGGCGCAAGATCGCGGCTGGCGGCGTAGTTGTGGATGACCGCCGGCAGCAGGACCAGCACCAGCCCGGCGGTGCAGGCCCCGGCGCGCCGCCATCTGGCCGTGCGCGGGCGGCGCCGGAACAACCACACCGCCACGAACACGGCGAAGATCAGGATGCTCGCGCGCGCCAGCGCCGACAGACCCAGTACGGCGCCGACGACGGCCGCCCGGCGGGGCGTGATGCGCTCGCCACCACTGACCAGCAGGTAGAGCACGGTGCAGTTGAGCAGCGTTCCCAGTCCCTCCATGAGGAGCTGGGTCTCGTAGAAGGTCATGGCGCCGGCGAGGGCCAGCAGCACGGCGCCGGCCATGGCCGCAGAGGGCCGGAACAGCCGGCGGCCGATGAGGAAGGTGAGCATCACGGTAAGCGCGCCGCCCAGCGCCTGCACAAGCCGGATCACCGTGAAGTCGCGCCCAACCACCTCGTAGAGGAACCCGAGCAGGTACGGGTACAGCGGCCCCATGAAGAACGCCTCGCGCCGAACCACGTTGCCGCGCGCGATGTCCTGCGCCATCTCGTCGTAGTAGCGCGAGTCCATGATGGGCACGCGCACGTGCAGCGCGTCCGCGCTCTGCAACACGTAGATGGCCTTGAGAACGAAGGCGGCGGCCAGCAGAATCAGCGGCCAGCGCAACCCGCAGGCGAGTACGCCGTCCGCCCGCGTGAGGGCGTTGTCGATGCGCTGCATCAGACTCCTCATGGTGACGGCAACGTAGTCCAACACCGTTTCCACCGCAAGGAAATCCCTTGACCGGGAACGGTCCGCAACCTACGCTCCTGAACTCGAGGCATCACCCGCCCACGAATCGTTTGCCGCACAGGAAATCCACCGCCACCCGGGAGACCGACATGACGCTCCGCGACGAGCTTCTCACGCATCTGCTCGCTCACTCCTTCAAGACGGGAGACTTCACCCTCGCGTCCGGCCGCAAGAGCAAGTACTACGTCAACGGAAAGATGACCACGCTGGACGCGCGCGGCGCGTACCTCGTGGCGCGTACCTTCCTGGCCATGATCGCGGATGACGTCCCCGACGCCGTGGGTGGGCTGACGCTGGGCGCAGATCCCATCGTGGGTTCCATGTTGTCGCTCGCCGGGCTGGAAGACCTCTCCGTGCGCGGCTTTATCGTCCGCAAGCAGAGCAAGGATCACGGCACCAAATCGCTCGTCGAGGGACCGCTGCGCAAGGGCGACCGCGTGGTGATCGTGGAAGACGTGGTGACCACGGGGGGATCTTCGCTTCAGGCGATCGCCGCGGTGAAGGAGCTGGGGTGCGAGGTGCGCAAGGTCCTGGCGGTGGTGGATCGCGAGGAGGGTGGACGGAAGAATCTCGCCGACGCGGGCTGCGCGCTCGAGGCGATCTTCACGGCCAGCGAGTTGCTCGGCGCCGCGGGGTGATCCGGGCTACGAGATCACGTGACCGGTGCGCCCCAGCAGGCGGCCGAGGATCAGTCCCGCCAGCGGCAGCGCGTAGGCAAGCACGAGTCCCTGCGCCACGTTGCCCACGAGGGCAATCGAGCCGGTGAGAACGCGCACCAGCGCCACGACACCCACCAGCACGCCCAGCAGGGCCACGCTGTACACGTACTCGTGCTCCATGCGTCCCACCATGCGCACCAGCCGGCGCGGATCGAGCGTCTTGGCCACCGACCCCACGAAACCGCCGGTTGAAACCGTCGCCGCGGGCAGGTACAGCGCCGCCACGATCCACACCAGCACCACGAAGAGCGGGCTGGCCGCCATGTAACTCCACACGGTTTCATTCTTCACCCCACCCGCCAGCATCGCGAGCCGCGCCAGGCCGATCAACACCGCCGCCCATTGCGCGACCACCACGCCCATCAGGAGTGCGGGGCGCACGAGCTTGCGGATCGGATCCGCCCAGGCGCGGTTCCAGTCGGGCGTGCGCGATGCGCCGCGCGCGGTGTACTCCATGATCTGGAATATCCACAGGAACGCAATCAACACGGTGGCCAGGTGACCGTAGGGGAGGAAGCTCAGAGCCACCAGTACCGCCGCGGGCGCGAAGAAATGGATGGGACCGCGCGCCAGCGGCATGGCCGCGGCGCTGCCCAGATCGTCCCACACCGGCGCGGGACGGTCGAGCGAACGGAACTTGCGCTGCTCGGCCACCGAGTAGCGCCGCTTGATCTCCTGTGCCGCACGCGGGTGGTAGGGATAGCGGTTGAGAACGTCCTGGAAGTGGGCGCGGGCCTCGACCTGCTTGTCCAGCTGCACCGCGAGCACGCCGGCGTCGAGCAGCGCCTCGAGCGCGTTGTCGAGGTCGATCCGGTCGATGGCAGCCTGGTAGGCCTCCTCGAGGGCGGCACGCGCGGCCGCGGCTTCGTTCGCACCACCATCCGGGTCGGCGTCGTCCGTGCCGCCGATACGGGTCTCGGAAAGAAGTGCCCAGCGATCCTCGTCGGGCAGAAAGACACGCGCATTACCGGAGAGCTCGCCGGAGCGGCGCAGGGACTCGATGTCCTCCCAGCTCCATTGTTCCTCGCGGGTCGAGCCCTCACGCAGCACGTAGTAGAGTGTATCCGTTGCCATTGCAGTTCCCCCCGCGAAGGGAAAGCACAGGGCGTGCCAGACCACCACCCCACCCGGCGGGCAGCAACGCGAGAGGGCCCGCCGGTCAACCGGCGAGCCCTCGTCGAGAGTCTTATGATCTACGGTTTCGGCCTAGCTGCGGCGGCGAATGACCTCGTAGATGCCGACCATGGTGAGGCCGGCTCCAAGGAGCAGCCAGGTGGACGGCTCCGGCGCGGCCTGGATTCCGCCGCCGCCACCACCACGGCGCCGGTGGTTCTCCCAGCCGCCGTCCTTCTTGTCGCCACCCGTTTTGCCGCCCTTCTTGCCGCCCCCGTTGTTCCCCCAGCGCCCACCCGAACCGTGGTTGCCACCCCATCGCCCGCCGTGGGAGCCGCCGTTGGCGATCACCGTGCCCGGGCCGGCGACGTCACGCTTCATCGCGCTGGACGTCTTGTCGTGGTCGGGCTTGAACAGGCTCTCCATGGCATTCCCACTGACGCCGTTGTAGCCGGAGCCCTGTCCCGCGGTGAGCAGGAAGCCGCCGCTTGCCGTCGAGGGCGCGGACGTGGCGCGCAGCGCCGTGGGCGCCGATGCATCGGCGGCCTCGCGCATGGACGCGTTGAGGTCGGTCTGGATCGATGTAACGCTCAGGTAGTCGACGCGCTCAGCGGAACGCGAGCCGGCGGTCTGGCTGGACGCGGAAATCACCGAAGCAGACGACTGTGTGCCGGCAATCAGCACGATTGCAACGGCAGCAAAACAAATGCGGGCCTTCATGGTTCGGTCCTCCAGGGACAACGACGAGCGACTCTGTGAGATGGACACAACTATCCGAATGTCTCACCATGCACACCGGATGCCGCTTTCAAGGTCGGCAATAAGTTTACCATGCAAGTTAATCGATTGTCCAGATTGGAGTTACAAGGGCAACCGGGGCAAACTATACCGGACACAATGCACTATACCGTTCTCTCAAGATTCTCGGGCAGGTCCACCCATACCCGTGGGTGGGAAGGATCTTCCGTGGGTGAAACGGCGCGGGGAAGCGGCGCCCGGCCGGGCGGGAAGACCCCGCCCGGCCAGCGGCGACGCCGCTACATCTTGATGCTCTTGAGCTCGATGTTGAGGCCCTGCGCGGGGACCTCCTGCTTGACCATCCAGTGGGGGCTTGCCTTCTGCACGTACATGATCTGCTCGCCGTCGCCGCTCTTCACCCGCACCTTGAAGGTCGCGTAAGAGCCGGCCGGCACCATGACGTCTTCCTCTCCCATTACCTCGATGGACACGTTCTCGAGTCCGCCCGACTGCGCGTCGAGCACCGGGAACTTGAACGTGGCCCCGGCTTCCAGGTGAAGCGTGCTGACCAGGACGTCCACGGCGCTCTTGAGGATCATGCCCTGCACCAGCTCCACATCGATGTCCTTGGGGCCGTCCTTCCCACCCTCGGAACGGCCGGTCGCCCGGCCATCCGCGAAGGCCAGCTCCGCGGTCCGGGTCTGCGGACCGGCTGCCATGGAGAAGCTGTAGCTGCGCGGCTCGAAGTCGCCGCCGAACGTCATCTCCTCCTTCATGCTGATCATCCCGGTGATGGTGGAGGATGACGCAAAGTCGTCGCCGGTCTTCTCCAGCGAGACGTTCATGTCGCCCAGGTTCATCTCCTGGTACTTCACCGCATAGGTGGCCGTGGTGTTCTTGAGCGCCGAGGTATCGTAGTCGAAGTCGGTTCCCTGCACCGCGAGTTCATCCAGGGAGATGGCGTTGCCCTCGATGTCGTAGAGGGCGACCGATGCGATGGGCTCGACCTTGTCCTTGATCTCGGTGGCGTCACCCACCAGCACGACCGCCAGCCGGTCGGGATGGAGGTGCTTCTGCATGGCCGCCTGGGCATCGGCCGCCGTGACGGTGGCGATGTACTTGCGGTAGTTCTCCAGGTAGCTCTTGTCCAGCCCCAGCAGTTTCACCTGCCCGATCTGCGCCGCAATCTGGCTGGGGGTTTCGATGGTGGTGGGGAAGTTGCCCACCAGGTAAGACTTCGCGCTCTCGAGTTCGTCGGCGTCAACGGGTTGATCGACAATGCGGGTGATCTCCGCCAGCATCTCGGTCAGCGAGCTGTCCGTCACTTCCGTGCGCACGTTGGCGGTGGCCCGGAAGTAACCGGCGTCGAGCGGCTTGGTCCAGTTGGAGTACGCACCGTACGTCCAGCCCTTGTCCTCACGGATGTTCATGAAGAGGCGTCCGCTGGCGCCGCCGCCCAGCACGCGGTTGGCCACCGTCACCGCCGGCCAGTCCGGATCGGTGGGCTTGAGACCCAGATGCCCGATGTACACGTTGGTCTGCACCGAACCCGGCCGGTGGTAGAGCGAGATGTTCTTTGCCGTGCGCTCGGGCGGGGCGGCGTACTGCGGCTTGTCCGGCGTCCCCGCCTTCCACGAACCAAAGTACTTCTCCGCGTCCTTCTTGACCTGCTTGTCCTTTACGTCACCCACCACGAACAACAGCGCGTTGTTGGGAACGTAGTTGCGCGCGTGAAACGCCACCACGTCCTCCCGCGAGACATCCTCGACGGTGTCGGTGGTGGGGCGAATCGCGTAGGGATGCTTGCCATACACGACCCCGTGGAAGTGACGGTCGGCCATGGCATTCGGGTCCGACTTCTCGAACTCGATACCCGTGATTGCGCGCTTGCGCTCTTCGCTCAACTCGTCTTCCGGAAAGGTCGGATTGAGCACGATATCTGCCAGGTACTCGTAAGCCGTCGGCAGATACTCGCTGAGGAGCGAGATGGCGATTACGGTGTCGTCCTCATCGACGTTGACGTTGACGCTGCCGCCCACCGACTCGATCCACTCCGCCAGCGCCTTGGAATCACGCGACCTGGTGCCCTTGTTGAGCAGGGTTCCCGTGAAGCTGGCCAGCGACGACTTCCCCTCCGGGTCCAGGGTGGAACCGGCCCGGAAGGCCAGCCACAGCGACGCCACGGGCTGCTCGTGGTGCTCGACGACGACCACCTCGAGGCCGTTCTTGAGCTTCATTTCCGAATAGGCGGGGAACGACATCTTCTTCATCGGCTCGGGCGCCGGCGGCTCCTGTTTGGCGGCCAGCGCCGATGCATGGAGGCCCGCCACCATCAGGACCAGCAGCGCGCCAATCATTCGAATCGATTTCATTTTCATCTCTCCTTGGCGTTGTCCGTTGGGATCAGCTGCTCTGCGGCGGAGCCGCGACGACCATGGTCCGGTTGTCCGTGCGCAGGTACTTCTGCGCGACGCGCTGGATGTCCTCGGCGGTGACGGCCAGGTAGCGATCCAGGTCGGTGTTAATGACCGAGAGATCATTGTGGTAGAGGATGTAGTGGTGAATGTTCTCGGCCTTGCTCATCACCGTCTGGCGGCCCTCGATGAAGGTCGACTTGAACTGCGTCTTCACCTTCTCGAGTTCCGCGGGCGTGATGCCGTCCTTCTGGAGTCTCGCGATCTCCTCGTCCATGAGCATCTCGCAGGTGGAGATGTCGACACCCGCGTTCGACGCGGTGATCAGCCGGAACTGGCTGGGCCCGAGCCGGCCGTCTACGAATCCGAACACCGCGAACGCGGCCTCCTCGTCCTTCACCATGCGCTCGTGCAGGCGGCTGGACTCGCCGTCGCACAGCAGGCTGTTGAGCAGCTGCAGCGCCGCCGAATCGGGATGGTCGTGCGGAGGTACCAGGTAGGTGGTGAACAACGCGGGCACGTTGGCCTTGGGCGCATCCACCGTCTTGCGGCGCTCACCCTTGTTGAAGGGCTCGTTCCACTTCGGGAAGGTGGCGGCCTGTCCGGCCGGGATGTCACCGAAGTACTCCTTCGCCATCTCCAGCGTCTTCTTGGGGTCGATGTCCCCCACCACGACCAGCACGGCGTTGGCCGGGCAGTAGTAGCGGTTGAAGAACGCCTGCACGTCGCTCACCTGCGCAGCGTTTAGGTCGTCCATGCTGCCGATGACGGTGTGGTCGTAGGGCCAGCCGTCGTAGCCGAGCGTGTCCGACACCAGGAAGGCCTCGCCGTAGGGCTGGTTGTCGATGCCCTGGCGGCGCTCCTCCTTGACGGTCTCGCGCTGGTTCTCGAAGTTGTCCTCGGTGATCGCGAGCGAGCGCATGCGATCCGCCTCGAGCCACAGGCCGAGATTCAGGCGATTGGACGGGAGCGTTTCGTAGTAGTTGGTGCGGTCCTCGGTGGTGGAACCGTTCATCGAGCCGCCGGCGTCCGCAACCAGCTTCATGTGGTCACCCTTGCCGACGTTCTCCGACCCCTGGAACATCATGTGTTCGAACAGGTGGGCGAAACCGCTGCGGCTCTTCTCCTCGTTGGCGCTGCCAACGTGGTACCACACATTCACCGCGACCACGGGCACCGAGTGATCCTCGGAGAGGATCACGCGCAACCCGTTGTCCAGGACGTGCTCTTCGTATTCGATCTGGCCGGCCGGCGTGTCTTTCTTGCCGTATCCGGCGGTGGAAAACGCCGCGACGAGCGCGACGACTGCGAATGACCATGCGAGGCGCTTCATGCCGTCGTTACCTCCACAGTGCTGTTCATTGGTACATTTCCATTTCCGCGCCCGCTGGGGCACGGTGGGGTCGGTGAGTGGATGGGCCTGTCACCCGGTATACCCGAAAACGCCCCCCGCGTCAACCAGCCGGGGGGCGCGCCCGGAATCGTGTGAGTGACTCGATGCCGAGACCATACGGCGCAACGGGGGGGAAGGTTGCGGTGGGAGCGGGCGGAGGCGGGCGAAATCAGGCCGCAGGGGGCTCGGGAAGCACCCGGATGCGAACATCGACCACCCGGCAGCTGGCGCGCGAGCGGGTCACGATGACCGGATTCATGTCCAGTTCGGCAATCCCGTTCAACTCGTCGACCAGCTGGGCGAGGCGCAGCACCATTTCCTCGACGAACTCGATGTCCACCCGGGCCTCGCCGCGCACGCCCTCCAGCAACGGGAAGGAACGAATGCCGCGGATCATCTCGCGGGCATCGATATCGGTCACCGGCAGCACCCGGAAGGCCACGTCGCGCAGAATCTCCACGTAGCGCCCCCCCATTCCGAACATGAGCAGGGGCCCGAACTTGGGATCCTCGGCCACACCAAAGATGAGTTCCTTGCTGGACGCATCGCCCCGCACCATCTCCTGGATGAGGAAGCCGGTGGCACCGTCCCAAACCCCCGCGCGCTTGAGTGACGCCTCCATGGCTTGCCGTGCCTCGCGCAAGCCCGGTTCGTTCTCGATACCAACGATCACGCCGCCGACATCTGACTTGTGGACGATGACCGGGCTGACCACCTTCAGCACCACCGGGTAGGTGAGACCGGCCGCCGCGGTGACCGCGTCACCGTCCACCACGACCTCCACCTGGTGGGCCACCGGGAATCCGTACGCTTCCAGCACGGCCTGGGCGTCGCACGGGGCCAGGTAGCCGCCGCCGGCCCGCCGCTTTGCGTCCACGATTGCCGCCGCGCGGTCGTGGTCGACCTCGAAGCGGCGCTCCTTGCCCACCGGTCGCGCGCGCCACAGGCGGTAGCGGTTCATGTGCTCGGCCACCAGCACGGCGTCCTCGGGGAAACGGTAAATGGGCACGGCATCGGGCACGGCGCGGGGGATGCGTTCGTAGTAACTCTCCTCGGCCATCAGCACCGAGTACACCGGCTTGCCGTGGCGGCGCGCCACCGCGGTGATGCGCCGGATCACCTCCAGCGGCTCGATCATGAGCGGCGGCACAAAGATGGGAATGGCGATGTCGACATTCTCGTCCGCCAGCGCCAGTTCGAGCACCTTCTCGTATTCCTCGGGACCGGCGGCGGCGATCATGTCGATCGGGTTCTGCACGCTGGCCTCGGGCGCGAGCACCTTGCGCATGGCGGCGCGTGTTGCGTCCGTGATGGTTGCGATCTGCAGCCCGTGGCCGTCGGCGGCGTCGGCGGCCATGATGCCCGGCCCGCCGGCGTTGGTCACGATACACAGGCGGTTGCCGGTGGGCATGGGGGTGCCCACGAAGCCGGCGACGACATGGATCATCTCCTCGATGCTGGACACGCGGTTCACACCGCACTGCTGCAGCAGGGCCTCCGATGCCGCCTCCATGCCGGCCAGCGAGCCGGTGTGCGACGAAGCCGCGCGCGCGCCCGCATCCGAGGTTCCCGACTTCACCACCACGATCGGCTTCTCGCGAGAGATACGCTTGGAGAGCTCGGTGAAGCGGCGCGGGTCGCCGAACGATTCCAGGTACATCGCGATGAGACTGGTGTGGGGATCCTTCTCCCAGTACTCCAGCAGATCCATCGCGCTGACATCCGCCTTGTTCCCCACGCTGGCGAAGTACGAAAAGCCCAGGCCGAGCTTCTGCACCGCCAGCAGAATGGCCACACCCAGCGCACCGCTCTGGGTCATGAAGGCCACGCTGCCCGATGGCGGCACGCCGGGCGAAAAGGTGGCGTTCATACGCACGTCCGGCGTGGCGTCGATGACACCCATGCAGTTGGGGCCGATCATGCGCATGTCATACTTCTTCGCGAGCCTGATGATTGCCTCTTCGCGCGCAGCGCCTTCTTCACCGGTCTCCCGAAATCCTGCGGTGATCACCACCAGCCCCTTTACGCCCTTGCGCCCACAGTCGTCGACGGCGCTGTAAACGTGCGCGGCGGGCACCACGATGATCGCCAGGTCAACCGGGTCGGGGATGCTGAGTACGGTGGGGTACGCCTTGGTACTGTGGATATACTCGTAGCGCGGATTCACCGGAAAGATCTTCCCGTTGAACTCGTAGGCGAAGAGGTTGTTGAGAATCTCGCGCCCGATGCTGCCCACGCGCGGCGTGGCGCCGATGACGGCGATGGACCTGGGCTTGAATATGGCGTCGAGCGAGTTCATGGGCGGTAGAACCGGTTGGCCTGCTGGTGACGGTGGTCCTCGAGGGTGGCGACCTCGTCGTTGAGGTACTCGATCACGGCCGCGTAGCCCATGCTCAGGGGGTCGTGGCGCATGTAGCCATGCACGACGCCCAGCACCTTGAACCCGCGTTTCAACTGGAAGGAGAGGGTTGCATCGGAGAGCTCACCGTCGACGACGCGCCTCACGTACTCCTCCACCGCCATCTCCTGGTGGTAGCGGTGGTAGCCCTGCAGGCGCGCACCGGCGCGAATGCGCAGCAGGCGTCGATCGCGCAGCAGCTTCTCCCGCGCCTGGTAGATGAGCTTGCCCACCCCCTGCCCCTGGCAGTCCGGGTCCACCATCACGTCGGCGGCGTACAGGGTGCGTCCGTTTTCGGGGTCGTGATTGGTGAACATCCCGTGGTCGGTGAAATCGCGCCACGTGTCGGTGGGTTCATAGTCGTCCCAGAACACAATCAAACTGGCCGCGTATCCCACGATGCGCCCGTCCGCGTCGCGCTGCGCCACGAACTGCCCCTCGGCGAAGACACGCAGGTGCGAGAACAACTGCGTGTCGTCCCATGGCGGCGCGTCCGGATAGATCTTGAGCGATAACCGCTGCACCGCGGCGAAATCCGCGGGTTGCAGACCCCGAACCGTAAACATGTCACCCTCCTACGTCACCTTCACCACTTCGACAACTTTCTTCACCTCGGCCGACGCCACGCTGTCGCGCAGCGGCAACACGGTTCCGCTCTCGCGCGATTCCATCAGGATGCGCAGGTTGAGCTCGCCGATCACCATCGTCTCCTGGTTGGGGAGCCCCTCGGCCAGGATGCCGTCGCGCGAGAACGGGAAGTCGCTGGGCGTGAGAATGGAAGCCTGGCCATAGTTGAGCGACACCGCGGGCACCATGGGCAGCGACCCCACCGTCGAAGAGTGCACCACGTACATCTGGTTTTCGATGGCCCGCGCCTGCGCGCAGTAGCGCACGCGCAGGAACCCCTGGCGGTCGTCCGTGCAGCTGGGCACGATGAGCACCGATACGCCCTCCCGCGCCGCAACGCGGGCCAGCTCGGGAAACTCCACGTCGTAGCACACGTTCAACGCGACACGGCCGAAGTTGGTTTCGATGATGCGCAATTCGTTCAGCGGCTCCACGAACCACTCTTCCTTTTCGAAGCGCGTCATGTGGATCTTGCACTGCGAGGTATGACCACCGCTGGGCCCGAAGAAGAATCCCTCGTTGTGAATCACCCCATCCTCGGTGCCATTGGAGGGAATGGTGCCCGCCGCGATATAGACGCGGTGCTTGCGCGCCAGCCCCGACATGAGTTCCACGAAACGCTCGCGCTGCAGCGCAAGGGAACGGACCAGCTCGTGGATGGGGCGACGGATGTCCTCCAGGGTCAGCAGCTGCAGCGTGAAGTACTCTGGAAACACCAGCAGGTGGCACTTGTAGTCCGCCGCGGTTTCCACCAGCCCCGCGACCTGGTTGCGAAACTGGTCGAAGGAGGAGATGGGGCGGATGAAGTACTGCAGCGTTGCGACGCGGATGCGGTCCAATTCCTTCTCCATTTCCTCTTCCTTTTCCTTCCGCCCGTCGCTCAGGGCGTGCGCCGGTTGGCAAGTTCGCCGCGCCGCACCTGGTCAACCAGGTCCGTCACGCGCACATGGATGTCGTCGCGGACGCGACGGAACACGGTGAGCGACTTCCCCACCGGGTCCTGCACCTTCCAGTCGATCGCCACCCCGCCGAACCCCCGCGGCACCATCCTGCGCGCGGGCAGCGGCGCCATGGAGACAACGATGTCCATGTCCGCCACCGGCACCGCGTCCAGCCCCCCCGAGCGCTGCGCGGAAATGTCGATCTTCAGTTCGCGCATGATCTCGATGGCGTCTTCGCTCACGAAACCGGTTGGATTGGTGCCGGCGCTGTAAATCTCGAGCACGTCTCCGCCCAGCGTGCGGGCGAAGCCCTCCGCCATGGGCGATCGGCACATGTTGCCGATGCAGACAAAGAGGATGCGGGTCTTGCGAACTGGGATCATCTCGGTTGCGAAACTACCCCCAACCTATCACGACTTGACGCCGCGATACAACGACGCGATGCCGCCGGAGAGCCGGCGCGATTCCACCCGGCGCAGGCCCGCGGTGGCCAGCAGTTCACGGACCTCGTCGGCGGGCATGAACTGGCGGATGGACGCCGACAGGTAACCGTAGGCCTCGCGCGATCCCGAGATGGCCCGGCCGGCGATCGGGAGCACCGCGCCCAGGTAGACGCGGTAGGCCAGCAGTGCCGCGCCCTGCGGGGGCAGGAACTCCAGCACCACCATCCGCCCCCCCGGTTTGAGCACGCGCGCCATTTCGCGTACGCCCGCGTCGTAGTCGGGCAGGTTGCGCAGCCCGAAGGCGATGGACACCACGTCCACCGAGGCGTCGGCGAGCGGGAGGGCAAGTGCGTCTCCCATAACGAGATGAATCCGCGGTTGCGGCGCCGCCGCCAGCTTCTCGTGACCCACCGCCAGCATGCCGTCGGAGGGATCCAGCCCGACGACGGCGGCAACGCGGGTGCGCTGGGCGAACGCGATGGCGACGTCGCCGGTGCCGGTGGCGACGTCGAGCACGCGCTCGCCGACGTGGGCACGGGCATACGCCACCAGCGCGCGCCGCCAGCTACGATCGACGTTGAAGCTCAGGACATGGTTGAGCAGATCGTAACGGCGTGCGATGGCGGTGAACATGCGCGGCGTGCGCGACTTGTCGGACACCAGCGCGTCCACGTCGTTGGGCATGCCGGCACTCACTCGGCCACCAGCCGGTAGATCCGGGTGGGTTCGTTGGAGGGATCGTGGGCGCAGATGTACACCTCGCCCGCTTCGTCACAACCGAGCGACGAGATGAGCACGTTCGTGTCCACCAGGAGCCGGTTCTCCGCCGCGCCGTCGTCTCCAACGCGCAGCGCCCAGACGCGGCCGCTGCCGTAGTCCGCGTACACGTACCAGCCTCTCAGATCCGGGAGCGCGCTTCCCCGGTACACGTATCCGCCCGTCACGCTGATGCCCTGGTCGCGCCCGTAGGCCCACGCCGGATCCCGCAGGTCGCGGGCTTGACCGCAGTCCGGCGAGCGCTGGTCGGCCGGTTCGTAGTCGTGAAACCCCTCGCGGCAGTCCCAGCCGTAGTTCTTCCCGGACTCGATGATGTTGATTTCCTCCCACGTCACCTGTCCGACATCGCCCGCCCACAGCCGTCCCGTCTCGCGGTCGAAGGAGAGGCGCCACGGATTGCGCAGCCCGTACGCAAAGATCTCCTCCTTGTGGCCGTCGCGGTTGCCGCGAAACGGGTTGTCGGCCGGGATGGTGTAGGGATGCCGCGACACGTCGAGCCGCAGGATCTTGCCCAGCAACGAGGAGAGATCCTGCGCGCTGCCGCGCGGGTCGCCCCCCGAGCCGCCATCACCCATGGCGATGTAGAGCATGCCGTCGGGACCGAACGCCACCTGCCCCCCGTTGTGGTTGGACCATGGCTGCGCAATTTCGATGACGGCGAGCTCGCTGGCCACGTCGGCGGCATTGGGATAGGGGCCGACGGTCAAACGGCTCACGCGCGTGATGCGCCGCAGCATCTTCGAGGCGGTGTAGTCCACATAGAAGGTCTTCGAGCGGGCAAAGTCGCCCGGGAACGCCAGTCCCAGCAGGCCCATCTCGTTGCCGTCGCGGTTGACCCGCTCGCGCAGATCGAGGAACACATTGCTGACCGCCACGCCGGGGTCGTTGTCGAAGACGCGGATCACGCCGTCCTGCTCGACGACGAAGAGGCGGTTGCTGCCGTCGCGCGGCGACTGCAGGTCCACCGGACGGCGGAATTCCAGCGACGGAAACGCGTCCTCGATGGCGTACGCCGGCGCATCCTGCGCCGGCGAAGCCACCGGTACCACGCACCCTGTCAGCGCCGCGACCGCAACGCCGCGCACGAGCCTCAAGGCTGCACTTCCGTCTGTGTGATGCGAAATAGCCCCGTGGGATTTCCGGAGGAGGAGTAGCCGGCGACGAACAACTCGCCATCCTCCGCCACACCCAGCGTGGAGATGAAGCTGGTCGTGTCCTTGAGCACCTCTGTCTCGGCCGGCACCGTGTTCTTCAACGCGAACAGCGTACCGCCGATGTAGTCGGCGTATACGTAGCGGCCGGTCAGCGAGGTCAGCGTGGGGCCCCGGTACACGTAGCCGCCCGAAATCGACTGGCCGTCGCTGCGCGGATACTCGTAGACGGGGTCGATCAGCCCGCTGGCGGTGGCACACGCGGCCGACGGACCCCCGGGAGGCCCGGTGTACGCGTGCATGCCCTCGCGGCAGTCCCAGCCGTAGTTGCCGCCGTTGGTAATGATGTCGATTTCCTCGTACGACGCCTGCCCCACGTCGCCCGCCCATATTTTTCCGCCCACGGCATCGTACGAAATACGCCACGGGTTGCGCAGCCCGTACGCAAAGATCTCCGGGCGTTCCCCACCACCCGAACCCACGAACGGGTTGTCGGCGGGAATGCCGTGGTAGGGCGGCGCATTGACGTTCTGATCCACGTCGACACGCAGGATGCTGCCGAGCAACGTGGTCGGGTCCTGCGCATTGCTCAGCGGGTCTCCACCGCTGCCACCGTCGCCCACCCCCAGGCACAGGTAGCCGTTGCCATCGAAACACATCCCGCCACCGTTGTGGTTGGCGTAGGGTTGCGCGAAGTCGAGCATCAGCCGCTCGCTGGCCGGATCCGCGGCGTCGGGATCTCCACTCACCTGGAAGCGGCACAGGCGCGCGCGCAGGGCGTTGGTCGGTCCCGTGGTGTAGTACACGTAGAAGTAGCCGTTGGACGCGTAGTCCGGGTGGAACGCGAGCCCCAGCAGACCCAGTTCGCTCTGCGAGGTGTAGGTCACCGACGCGCTGATATCGAGGAAGACAGACGACGTCGATACCGTGTCCACGTTGGCAAACACCCGGATGACGCCGGTCTGCTCGACGACGAACAGGCGGTCCGTGCCGTCGCCCGCGTTGCGGATATCCACCGGACGGGCGAACGTCAGGCTGGGGAACGCCGGCACCAGGTCGTAGGTGTAGTCGGCGCCGGGCGGCGGTTGCGGTGGACCCGGCTGGGCCGGGTCGTCCTCGCACGCAAGCACCGCGAGGCTCAGAATTGCAAGCATCCACACCGCGCTATGCCGGGTCTTCATGGCGCTCCTCCTTCTTCCAGTGGTCGAGCAGGTCATCCAGAAACGCGTGCGCGGCTGCAAAACGCTGCGGCGCCGAGAGCATTTCCTCCAGGGATTGCACGTAAGGCCCGCTTCCCGCATCCGCGCCGCAGTGCGCACCCAGCGCCGCGACACCCTCCGCGTCCATCTCCAGGTGGAACTGGAGCCCCAGCACCGAATCGCCCCACGCGAAGGCCTGCTGTTCGCACGCGGCGCTGCGCGCCAGCTGCACCGCGCCCGCGGGCAGTTCAAAGG